>CAYSTP010000009.1:6279-17575 GCA_964434085.1 uncultured Pirellulales bacterium | reverse complement strand
AATGTTAAAAACCCTTGCCGCCATCCTGTTAATTTTTTCGTTTATAACCTCTGCGGTTTTGACCACGCTCGTAAAACATCTGGCCGTGCGTTTTGACTTTGTCGCGCGTCCCTCAGGCGACCGCTACAATCGCTCAGTCGTCCCCCTTGGGGGCGGTATTGCCATCTTTACAACTATCACCGCTGCACTTATTGCCGCAGTCCTGATTGTCCGGTTCGCGATTGCTCCGGGCCATCTCGACAGTCTTCTCGGCGAATCGGTAACAATCCACGCCGCCGGCTTCATCGAAAAAATCCCTCACCTGATAATTGTCATCCTCTGCCTCGCCGCTCTACTCGTTCTGGGCCTATGGGACGACAAGAAGCACATCGGCCCGTACACAAAGCTTCTTGTTCAGTTCGTCGTTGCCTTAGTTGCCGCCGCTGCCGCCGACATCCGTGTCGAGTTCTTCATCGAGAGCAAAATCATCACTTCGCTTCTCTCAGCCTTTTGGATTGTACTTATCATCAATGCCTTCAACTTTCTCGACAACATGGACGGAGCCTCCGCAGGTATCGCCGTCATTGCAATCGCGATTCTCTTCGTTGCAGCAGTCGTGAGCGGGCAGGTTTTCGTCGGCGCCATGGCCGTTCTTTTCATCGGGACACTGCTTGGTTTTCTCGTTTTTAATTTTCCGCCCGCCGAAATTTTCATGGGGGACGCCGGCTCTTTCGTTGTCGGTTTTATTGTGGCGATGCTGACACTTCGCACGACCTATTATCACCAGGCCGCCAGCGGTAACTGGTATCCCGTTCTTATGCCGTTGATTGTCATGGCCGTGCCGCTATACGATTTTATCAGTGTAACACTGCTTCGCCTGAGCCAGGGAAAGAGTCCTTTCGTCGGCGACACGCAGCATTTCTCTCACAGATTAAAACATCGAGGCCTCACCGAAACACAAACCGTATTGACTCTCTATCTGGCAACGCTGCTTACCGGACTCGGCGCCACCTTTCTTTACCAGGTCAACCTCGCCGGAGCCGTCCTTATTTTCATCCAGACTGTCATGATACTGGCCATAATAGCCATCCTCGAACAATCTCTGCCACAAAGTCCCAAAGACCCCAAGGACTTTTAACATGAAATTAGAAAAACCGACCGACGAAGAAAAACAAGTCGCCTCCCATATAGTTGATGCCGCATACACAGTCCATAGCACTTTAGGGCCGGGTCTTCTGGAAAATGTATATGAGGTTTGCTTCTGCCATGAGCTGGCAAAACGAAATCTAACATGCAAAAGACAGGTTTCTATTCCTATTGAGTACGATGGAATACGTTTTCAGGAAGCTTTAAGATTGGATGTTTTGGTGGAAGACCTTATTGTTTGTGAAATAAAAGCCGCCGATAAAATGAATCCTGTCTGGGAGGCCCAGCTATTAACTTATTTAAAGCTAACTCAGAAACGACTTGGATTTCTTATCAATTTTAATTTGCCGTTGGCTAAACATGGGATTAAAAGAATTATCTTATAAATCTTAGGGGCTTGGGGTCTTCGTGGTAAAATATCCGGTAAAAAGTAAAAAAGGGATTTTCGATTATACTCTATTGACGGTCAGCCTGTGTGTCCTCGCCTTGCGGACCACCAGCACCGAAGCAATAAACGCATCGTCAACCTCATCATGGACGAATCTCGGAGGCGACTTAACCAGCCTGGTCTTTACCTCCATACTTCTGGGCTGTGTCCTGTTGTGGTCGGCCCGTTTCTTTATCCAAAGAACGTTTGTTTATTCTTTCGCCGTGTTGGAGCCGCCCGCCCTTGTTTTTCTCATTGCCGGCCTCATCGGCATCGTGATTACCTCTAATAAACGAATGGCCGTCAACGATTATGTCACTATGACTGTCCCCATCCTTGCCGCGATAATGCTCGTCCAAATCCTCGACTCGGACTCGAAGATTCGTCTCGTCCTCGCTGTTATCGTTGCTCTGGCGTGTGCTTCCGCATACCGTTGTGCAGGCCAGTTCTTCACCGACGCACAGATGATGATAGACCAGTACGAAGCCGACCCGCAAAGTATGCTTCGGCCTCTCGGCCTGGCGGCTGGTTCCTTCGAAGCATGGCTGTTCGAGCATCGGCTTTACACAAAAGGCGTCAGTGGTTTTCTCACGACGAGCAACTCCGTCGCCTCGTTCTCTATCCTTGCGGCCTTTGCAGCTATCGCATTGTTTCTTGAGCAGCTTAAAAGCCGACTGAATAAAAAGGTTGCCGGAATAACAGTATTTATGACCGCCACTGTACTTGCTGTTGTATTGTTAAATTTCCTCTTTGTTCGCAGCAAAGGCGGGACCGCCGCATTCGTTCTGGCATCGTTGCTTTTCATAGTGCTTCTTTGCTTCGGCCCATTTATTAAAAGGCACAGGAAGATAATTCTTGTTCTGGTACTGCTTATTGCTGTTGCCGGTGTAGCCGTTGTGGTTAATTACGGTCTAAAGCACGGGCGCCTGCCCGGCGGCAATTCCATGCTCGTCCGATGGCAGTACTGGACCGGCGCAGCACAGATGTACGCCGACCATCCCATCACCGGCGTGGGCCCCGGCAACTTCTATTCGTACTACCCGCATTACAAGGCGCCTGCGGCTCTCGAAACCGTAAGAGACCCGCACAATTTTGTCCTTTCCATACTTACACAGTACGGCCCATTTGGCCTGGCCGCATTTCTCATGTTATTGTTTGTTCCTCTCCGGCGAGTCTTAAATCCTCGAACGTCGTTCAATTCAAAAATAGAAAAAACACCTCTCGCCGGTCATGTAGTACCGCTGACCTTTGTTAGTCTTATTGCCGTGGTCTTGCTCATTGTCAGGCCGGTACTCAACCCCATTCAAATAAACGGCGAACCACTTGCGGCAATTGTTTATGCAGTGTTCACCTTGTACTTCGGGCCGGCCATCGCTTTTGTCCTCGGCTTTGCGCTGGCATGGGCATTTAGCCACCGTTACAACCAGCCGCTCACGGAAGTTACCGTCAAAGCACTTTTCTGTGCGTGCATCGGCGTCTGCATCCACAATCTGATTGACTTCGCAATATTCGAGCCCGGTATATACACAACCATGTGGGTGACACTTGCCTGCCTGATTGCGATGAACCGACTCAAACAGCATCAACAGCCGTCCGTTTACAGAAATTCCCCGCCTGTCAGAATAGTTGCACTAATCGTTCCGGCTGTTGTGGTATGGTCCTTCTGCTATTATTGCCTTTTGCCTGTCGGTAAAAGCACATCCTTGCTTGGCCGCGCACGCAGGGCTTACGAAACCGCCTTGCTCGACCAGGCTCAGGTACTTCTCAAAGCCGCTGCGGATAAAGACACGTTCAGTCCCCAGGCACCTCTCACAAGCGCAACGCTTTATCTGCAGTACCTCGATTACTACGGTCCAAAGCAAAAAGAAATCCTTGCTCTTGCCGAAAAGTCCTTACTTACCGCCGCCGACCGCGACCCGGCGGGTTTCAAACCGTACGAAAAACTGACCGGCGTCTATAAACTGCTCGCAGACAAATCCACAGGCGATGCGAAGACCAAATATCTTGAAAAGTCCTTCGATGCCGCCTCAAAAACGGTCGAATTGTATCCCGGCCTGGGCCGATTAAGACTCGCCCTTGCCGAAGCTGCCGAGGCTACGGGCAGGACCGATGTCGCGCTGACTAATTACCGAAAAGCCGTCGAAATCGAAGATGCCTATCGCGCCCAGTTTAGAACCATGTATCCCGACCGCAAACTCTTCAGCCGTCTCGGCTACGAAGAATACAACCGCGCGAAACAGCGAATAACCGCCTTACAGCGTTGATTGGCTCCGCCGTTTGCGGCCGGGATGCTTGACAGCGGAACCGGCTGACGGCACAATCCGAAAGTACGAATCATTGATTCCGGACCGGACTGATGGACCAGTTTGAATTCGACATTGCGATAATCGGAGGCGGAATTGTGGGGCTGGCCTGTGCGTATCAAATCTGCCAGGCCTATCGCGGGCTGAATATCGTCGTGCTCGAAAAAGAAGCCAGAGTCGCTTCGCACCAGACTGGACACAATTCGGGCGTTATACATTCCGGACTATATTATGTGCCCGGCTCAGCTAAAGCGAAGACCTGCACCTTGGGACGCGAAGAGCTTATCAGCTTTGCACAAAGATATGGTATAAACTACCGAGTCTGCGGCAAAATTATTATTGCTACAAGCCGGGAACAACAAGCTGCTCTGGAACAGATACACCAAAACGGTTTGGCCAACGGCCTTAAAGGCCTTGAGCTAATCGATTCGGCGGGCATAAAACAAATCGAGCCTTTCTGCCGGGGGGTTCAGGCCTTGCGAGTGCCTCAGACGGGAATAATAGACTTTGTTGCTGTTGCTGAGAAACTCGCCGGGTTAATCGGCAAAGCACCTCGAAACAGGATAATGCTGAACAATCGTGTTGCCAGCTTTGAGCCGGACGGTTCTAAAACAAAGGTATTGACTGACAAGAGCTCTGTCAGGGCGCGGTATGTAATTAACTGTGCGGGGCTGCAGTCCGACCGCGTAGCAAGATTGGCCGGCGTGGTTACAGACAAACGCATCGTACCGTTTCGCGGAGATTACCTCGAACTGACCGAGGGGGCATCGCGTAAGGTTAATACATTGATATACCCAGTGCCTGACCCAAAGTTTCCGTTTCTCGGTGTGCATTTTACACGCACTATTGAGGACACGGTCGAGTGCGGCCCCGGCGCAGTATTCTCATTCAAACGCGAGGGATACAGCAAAACCGCGTTCAGCCTGAAGGACACCTTTGATTCGCTCACATTTGGCGGCACGTGGCGATTGTTTACTCGTCACTGGCGATTCGGATTGGGTGAATCCTTAAGAGCCTTATCCAAAAAACTAATGCTCAGACATCTGCGTAAACTCATCCCTTCGCTTACATCCGGCGACGTTCGCAGCGGAAAGAGCGGCATTCGAGCACAGGCCCTCGACCGCCGGGGAGAGCCTCTCGATGACTTCTGTATCGAAACCAGGGACAATATAATCCACGTTCTCAACGCACCGTCGCCCGCGGCCACGGCGTCGCTGGCAATAGGCAGACAGATAACAAAAATCGCAGGTGAATACTTCAATATCAAGGCATAAATGCCCGACGAAATACAAAACCTGTTTGTGTTTGACCGGAATGGCCAAAGGGCACAAGGGCGGCACACGATAAAAGTTGCATTTGAATCGGGTGCGGACACCGAGTTTACATACGTTGTGCCCGACCAGCTCTGGCCTCTCGAAGAAGGACAACGTGTGGAGGCGCCTTTTGGCAGGAAGAACAAGCACCAGGTTGGGTTCTGTGTCGAAGCAGGACAGGATGATATACGAAAGCTTGTCTTCGGAAAGTTCAGACTCAAAACGATAGCGAAGGTTGTTGATGAAGAGCCTTTGTTGAATAGTGAGCTGATGGAGCTGGCGCGGTGGATAGGCGGCTATTATGTCTGTCCGCTGGGACAGGCCCTTGCGGCGATGGTCCCGTCGGCGGTTAAGAGGGGCGCCGGAGTAAAAAAACAAAAACTGGTTTACCTTGCAGCAAAGGATAGCGGTGTTATCGAATCAGTCCGGGGCGCGAGGCAAAAACAGATTGTCGCATCGCTTCAGAGCAAAGGGGCGTTTGATTCGGATAGCGCTGTCGGGCAGCAGGACCTTCTGGGTGAGGTGGGATGTAAGATAACGCCTCTGAAGAGACTGACTGAGGCGGGCATAGTCAAGACGGTTGAAAAGGCGGTTCTTGTAACACTGCCTGTTATTCCCGAAGGAATGTCACTGAAAAGTGAATCGGTACACTTAAATGAAGACCAGCAAAAGGCGTTAGAGCATTTCAATCGGTGTGTGGACAGCGGTGAATTCGCAGTGACTCTCCTGCACGGTGTGACGGACAGCGGCAAGACGGAGATTTACATTCGCTCTATCGAGCACGTTCTGGAACGGGGTAAAACCGCTATTGTGCTGCTTCCTGAAATTGCGTTGACTGCCCAGACGGTTCAGCGATTCAGCGACCGGTTCGAAAAGATAGCGGTTATGCACTCGCAGTTATCGGCTTCGCAGCGCAATGCGCAGTGGCAGAGCATCAGGAGCGGTGCGGCACGGGTGGTTATCGGGGCGCGGTCGGCGGTCTTTGCACCGGTTGATAATCTAGGCCTTATCGTAGTCGATGAGGAGCACGAGCCGAGCTATAAGCAGGACACGACGCCGCGGTATCACGGCAGGGACGTGGCGATAAAACGTGCGCAGCTTGCTGGTGCACATTGTATCCTGGGGAGCGCTACGCCGTGCCTGGAAAGTTTATTCAACTGCGGAAAAAGGGAGCATTACTATCTGGTGCGTCTGCCTAGGCGGGTCAATAATCTGCCGGCCCCTGAGATGAAACTGGTGGACCTTCGTCGAATACACCAGACGACAAAACCTCTGAGTCTTGTATCGGAACCGTTGCTTAAGCATTTAAAGGCGGCGCTGGGCAGGGGTGAGCAGGCAATGCTGCTGCTCAATCGCCGCGGGTACAGCAACTTCGTTTATTGCCCTGCGTGCCGATACATGCTGCGCTGCCGTAACTGCGATGTCACGCTCACGTTTCACAAATCGAAGATGGGGCCCTCGCCGATGCGCGGCTTCGGCGGCAAGCTGATAGATTACGGTTATGCCCTGTGTCATTATTGTGGTTCGCAGACGCTCGTTCCCGAAAAGTGTCCTCTGTGCGGCAAAGGGCTGGCGATGATAGGTTACGGCTCACAGCGGCTGGAGGAAGAGCTTAAAAGGAAGCTGCCCGCAGCGAGCATCACGCGCATTGATAGTGACGCGATGGCTGGTCGGGACTATTACCGCTTGCTGAGTGATTTCAGCCGGGGGCACATCGATATCCTGGCCGGGACACAGATGCTGGCCAAGGGTCTGCATTTCCCCAATGTCACCGTGATAGGAATTATCAGCGCCGAGACGAGTTTGTATCTGCCCGATTTCCGCGCGAACGAGCGGACGTTCCAGCTTATCGAGCAGGTGGCGGGCCGGACGGGTCGAAGCGAAAAAAAGGGTACGGTTTATGTGCAGACGTTTTTAGCCGAGCAGCCTGCGATTAAGTTCGCTATGAAGAACGATTTTGAGGGTTTCGTCGCCGAAGAGCTGAAGCATCGACGTAAGTGCAATCTGCCTCCCTACTGGCGGATGGCAAATATAGTGATGCGTCACGGTCAGTATGAAAAGCTCGAACAGGCGGCGAAGAATATGCGCCAGAGAATCGACGAGATAGTTAGTGCTTATAATCTCGAGGCGCTCGTTCGCGGCCCGATACCGCCGGTTATAAGCAGGCTCCAACGATTTCACCGGCTGCAGATTATTGTTCAGGCGCCGCAGGCGACGATTATCCAGAAATTGTTTTCGATTTTGCGAGCAGGCAAACCGGTTAGGCCTGCCGTTGGACTGGCTATTGACGTCGACCCCGTGAACCTGCTCTAAACACGGCGACAAAAGGCTTGACGATGTCCCTGTAGTGCGGTAAGGAAATTCTTGATAAAGAACAGATGTGTTTAAGGACAGGATATGTTCTGCCGCAAATGTGGGGTGATAAATGCCGATACCGACCTTTACTGCGCTCAATGTGGCGCGACACTGGAGCCGGCTAAACAGGCCTTCAAACCGACGAAGTCCATACCAAATCACCTTGCCTTGGCGATACTCGTCACTATCTCCTGTTGTGTACCGTTTGGAATTCTGGCGATAATATATGCGGCGCAGGTGAACCCGCGAATCATGGAGGGCGATTACGCCGCAGCTATGGACGCCTCGAAGAAGGCGGCTATATGGTGCTGGATAGGCTTCGGAGTCGGGCTGGCTGTCCTGCTGCCTTTCTTCGTGTTCGTGGTGCTAAGGACCGCTTTGGGCTTCGCAGATTAAAATGTTTGGTTGACTATGATAGTGTGGAACAAACACAACAAACATTCAATCGGCTGGTGGAAGATTGCGGCAATTGCCGGGATTCTTGTAAGTGCGCTGTTAGTGATTTTTGTGTTTGACCCTGCACAGTCACATGTTTTTCCTCCCTGTCCGTTTAAGAAACTGACCGGCCTTTACTGCCCGGGCTGCGGCTCTCTCCGTGCTGTGCACCGGATACTGCACGGCCGTTTCCTGGCGGCCTTTAGGTTAAATCCGCTGATGGTTATATTTTCCTTTATTATGGTCTCAATTTTTGTTGGGCTGCGGCTAAAAGGTAAAATCGCCGAGCGACTTCGCCGGCTCTTGTCTGGAGCTTCCATTGGCTGGATAGCACTTGTTGTGATTGTCATATACTGGTTTTGCCGCAACATCCCTTTTTATCCGTTCACACTTCTGCGGCCGGGATAGGGAAATGAGTAATTTTAAGTAGTTGCATTTCGCAGGCGGACTCTGTACACTCTTTGTTTAGCTTTTTGCCGGGGAGTAGCTCAGCTTGGCTAGAGCGTCCCCCGTAGGGAAGGTCGCACGTTCATCCAAATAAATAAAGTTCGCATCCAAAAGAGATAAGATTTTGTATTTCGTGTATATTCTTCAAAGCTTAAAAACGGGCAGGCTCTATATCGGGTATACTGATAATTTAGAACGCAGGATTGAAGAGCACAATACCGGCCGGGGCGGACAATACACTCGACAGAATGGTCCATGGAGGTTGGTTTACAGTGAATCTCATCCTAACCGGTCCTCAGCGATAAGACGAGAGCGATATCTTAAAAGCATAAAGGGTTCAGTCGAGAAAAAGAAGTTAGCCGGTCTATCTTAAATGGCAATATCGCTTACTGTAAGGTAGTTGCGTTTGCTGCCTGCCCGGATTATGCCACACTTCATCTTCGGCTTTGTTGCCGGGACGTAGCTCAGCTTGGTTTAGAGCGTCCCCGTAGGGAAGGTCGCGGGCAAAGAATAGAGCACAATTTTAAGTAGTTGCATTTCGCAGGTGGATTTTGTACACTCTTTGTTTAGCTTGTTGCCGGGGAGTAGCTCAGCTTGGCTAGAGCGCTGCGTTCGGGACGCAGAGGTCGCAGGTTCAAATCCTGTCTCCCCGATTCGACGAAAATGCCCGGAGAATGGAAACGAAAGCTCAAACCGCGTCGCCTTGGATTGTTGTCGGGTTATTATTCACCGTCGGGTTCATTGTGGGTTCGGCCCACTGGCCTGCGTTATCAGCCCGGGCACTTTGCTTTGACGACAACCAGTATCTTGTCGATAACCCCCTCGTTAAAAACCCCGGCTGGTCATCGGCCTGGCGCTTTCTCAGGGAAATATGGAAACCGACCACAGTAAGCGGTTATTACCAGCCGTTAACCATGATATCCTTGATGATAGACTATGCCTTTGCCAAATCTGCGGATAATCTCACACCCTTCCATGTCACCAGCCTCACTCTGCATATCGCCAATACGCTGCTGGTTATTGTGTTCCTTTACTTGTTGTTCGGCAATATCTGGGTCGCCGCCGCAGTAGGGCTGCTGTTCGGCGTTCACCCGATGACGGTCGAGACCATTGCCTGGGTCGGAGAAAGAAAAACGCTTCTTTCCGCCTTTTTTGCTTTTTGGTGTTTGATTGCCTATGTATTGTATCAGCGGCAATCTTCCCGTCGTTATTATATCCTGTGCCTGCTGGCCTATATATTAGCTATGATGGCCAAACCTATAAGTCTCACCTTGCCGCTGTTAATGCTGCTTATGGACTTTTGGCCTTTCAAACGGCTTGGCAAAAGAACGATATTCGAGAAAATCCCTTTCTTTGTTTTGATGGGCTTTTTTGCGGCCGTTACCGTCATATCCCAAAAACTATCCTGTGGAGTCGTGCCGCCCAGTCAAAGCCATAGTGTCTTACGAATCTTTTACATTCTTTGTCATAACATCATGTTTTATCCATTGAAGATGATATGGCCCGTGAATTTGTCCTCGCATTACGCTTTCCCTGCTCCCTTAGATTGGTCTGACACCATGATACGTATAGGTGTGGTCGGCACCGGTGTCCTTTTGCTTTTATTGATATTATCGCTGAAATTCACACGTGCATGCGTCACAGCCTGGCTGATTTTCTTTGTCGCTATTCTACCCACCATGCAAATTTTAAGGTTCAGCAACGTCATTGCTTCGGACAAATTTGCTTATTTGCCGTCTATTGGTCTATTGATGTTACTGGCATGGAGTCTTGTCAAACTGGCGGATATTATCAGGGGCAAATCGGTGGTCCTTGGAATTATTTTAGCTGTTTTCATATTGGCCGTTGCCGGCGGAGGCGAAATCTTTGCCGCGCGTAAGTATCTGGCCTGCTGGTCGAACACAGAGACGCTTTACCGGCACATGCTGACCTTTGCGCCCCGTGCCGCCTCTCTGCATTTCAATCTGGGCTACGCCCTGCATTCGCAGAATCGCCTCGACGAAGCCGTTCAAGAATATCGTCGCACCATAGAGTTGGACCCCAATGACGGCCCCGCCCATCAAAACCTGGCGATGATTTTGGACGAGCAGGGCCTGCTCGACGAGGCCGTGAAAGAATATCGTATAGCGCTGAAGTATTCGCCCAATCCGGCAAACGCACACAGTAATTTGGCAAGCACTCTGAATAAGCAGGGCCATACACAACAGGCTATCTATCATTTGGAACAGGCACTGAAAATAAATCCCCATCATGGCCCGTCTCATTTTAACCTCGGTATGATTCTGTTAAATCAGGGGGATTATCAAAACGCAATCATACATCTTTCCGAGTGCATAAAATCTTCTCCTGATTTCTCACCCGCTTACTTCAATCTTGGTGTCCTGCTGAATCAGCAAAACAAAACCAAAGAGGCCGTACCGTACTTTCGCAATGCTGTATCATTAGAAAGTGAAAATCCCGTGTATCTCAGAGCACTTGCGGCAGCGCTGCTCAATCAACGTCCGTTACTGCCGGGTGACATACAACAGGCGCTTAATTATGCCAAAAAGGCCGCCGAGCTGACTAATTACAGGGACCCTGCGATTTTATCAATCCTGGCGGGTGCCTATGCCAATCAGGGAAAAATAAATAAAGCCGTCGAAATCTGTCAACAAGCGCTTGTCTTGGCAAACGAGCAAAACAAACCCGTCACCGACAAAATCAATGAGCAGCTTCGTCGCTACCAAAATAGGGATAATGCCGACGATAATTCACAGTGATTGCCGTTAGCATCAGTTCGGCAGCGTGCTTTATGAAGAATTTCGTCAACTGTGTCACGGTTTCCGTTTATTTCGGTGTTATCCATTTTTTGTTGACAAATCCCCACTGAAATTATATGTTCAATATTTGTC
>CAYSTP010000009.1:0-6179 GCA_964434085.1 uncultured Pirellulales bacterium | reverse complement strand
GTTATCCATTTTTTGTTGACAAATCCCCACTGAAATTATATGTTCAATATTTGTCCAAGGAGGCTTAGGAATGGGTTCACTTCGGGGAAAATGGCTGTAATGGCAGATTAATTCGTGGCTTAGCTTATTATGCAGAAGCGGTATTTGGCAGGGTTTTTGTTTTTTGTAATAGCGCTGATTTTGCTCGCGGTTGTCCCTTACACGGTCAGGAAAATCAGCCGGGCAGGAACAGCTAAAGGCCCGCAGAAGGGGACACAAGCACCTGAAAGTTACCGCGAAGCCTCGAATACCCAAATGCAAACCAAGCCTGTGGGTACGGAACGAATCGAAGAAAAGATACCGACGGTTGATATAGTGCCGGCGCAGATACCGCCTGTAAAGGACCAAGTTTCACAGCCTGAAGATGAACAATCACCGCCTCAATCTGCTAACGAAGAGCTTATCGCCAAGGCGGTGTTCAAAGCCCTTAATAATCAGTTGAGCCCTGAAGGCATAACTGAATCCGAGCTCCGGGAAGCGCAGACTATTGTTGCGGACCGGACTAATTCACTAAAGACTCGTCGGCAGGCTGCATGGGACCTGGCAACGATGGGTGACGCCCAGTCGCTGGACGTGCTCAAAGAGCTGCTTATGGACCCGCAGACGCCCGCGGCCCTGAAGGCGACAATACTCGAAGGGCTCGGCTATTCCTACGAACCTCAGGCAAAAGAGCTGTTGCTTGAAGGCCTTGAGGATGAAAACGAAACTGTAGTCCGGGCCGGAATACGCGGATTGGGCGTCCTTGGCGACGCCGATTCGATATCGATACTCTCGGATATACTCTATTCGGCGGAGGCTTCGGACAGTATCGTTCAGGAAGCTGCTATGACGCTGGGCGGCATCGAGCAGCACGAGGCATACGATGTGCTTGTTAATGCTTATAATGATTCGCAGGCGACTCAACGAGAAAATCTCAGGGAAGATATCATAGACGCGCTCGGGCAAAGAGATATTTCAGAAACCGCCGATTTCCTTCAACGGATTATAGATGACAATCCCGTTGGTGAGCCTTTGAGGGTCGTTGCGGTCGAAGCGGTTGAAGATGCTCAGGGCGATAAAAGTGCGTTCTTACTGAATAACCTGCACGACCCGGACAGCGAGGTCAGGGCTGCCGCAGCGTGGGCCCTCGCCGTTGACGAAGAGCCGGCACAGGTAGCTGACGTCCTCAGCCGGATGCTCGTAAACGAGCAGGATGCAGAAGTGAGAAAACGGCTTTATCAGGCCATCGCGAACCAGAATACACCCCAAAACGAATCCCTGACCGGCCTTGTCTTGGCCGAGTCGGACCCCGACGCGAGACTGGCCGGCTATGACCTGCTCGCCCAGCAGTTGCAGAGCTCGGAAAGCACCCAATTCGCACAGCAATTCGATGAGCTTGTTGTGCCCCAGCTCAGGGAAACGGCCTTAACCGCAAAACATCTTAATCAGAGATTGAGTGCGGTTATCGCACTGAAAAGGGCACAGACGGAGGAATCTGAACGTGCCCTCGAGAAGATAGCAGCAGAAAGTTCTGATAAAAGAGTTCTAAAAGCTGTTGGAATGTAGATGATATTATGGTATAAATATTATGGTATAAAACGGAGGACAAAATGGAAAATCAAACAGCAAAACACATTTTCAGGACTGTCCTAAGTCCACTTTTTTTCCTGACGCTCTTTTTGTGTCAGTTTTTATATGCTGACCCGAATGTATATGACTTCAACCTCCCCGACGATTGCTTCATTTGGGACGTCAGCGGTTCATATACCGACGATTCGATAGGCTGTACAATTGACTACATTATAGCTCAGGACGCCAAAGGCAAGATTACCGGCTCAGGAACTGCAAGTTGTACTACCACTGTCAATGTCAAGGGTATTGATTATGACATCGACATCGATATGGACTTTACTATAAAGGGTACGGTGAAACAAACCAACGGCGTGTGTAAGGTGACAATGAATCTGAAGTTCACGGGTACGGCTGACGTCTCCGGGTATGGCACGGTCCCGTTCAGAGCCAACGAAAAAGTGACGGCAGAGCTGGACCCGGATGAAGAGGTTATCAGCGGCGTCGTAAAAGCATGTGTATCAATGAGTGGTTACAGATATTGCGAAACTGTTGCATATTCAGTGGACGTGCCGGATGAGGATATGGACGGTTCCGCGACGCTCCATTTTGAGGCTGAACTGGACGGCAAGAAGCTTATCGGAGATGGTACATTAACACTGTCAAATGATGATACCTACGACTTTACAGTAAAAGGAAATTATAACGAAAAGAAAGACCAAAGCACCTTCAGCCTGAAAGGGACTGATTCAGCTAAAGGCTGTAATCTTAAGATAAAGGTTGACGAGGGCAGCGGAGACATCGATTCCCTCAAGGGCAAGGTCCTTGGGCAGTGCATAAAGTAATGCTGCTATAGCTTAAGTGATTAAATAAGAAGACAAACAGGCGTACATCGCCGCCCGAACATACGCCCGGACAATTGACACGCTCCGACTTCTCGCAGTATAATCGCAACTTCAATCTGAGGTCTTTAAGGAGGGTCTGCGTGCTGTACGATACGGCCAGGTATGTGTTAGCGGCGGTTGCGATTGTATCCTCGGCCGGTGCTGACTTTCCCGTCAATGTACGCACCAGTCTTGACCAGGCATATCCAGCCATAGCCGCAGACTCTAACGGCAACTTCGTTGTCATCTGGCACAGCTATTACAGCGGCAAATCAAATGAGATAATGGGTAGGTTGTTCAGTAAAGAGGGAGAGGTTCTAAATGATGAGTTTAAGATAAATCAGGCGGAAGAGGGGAATCAGAAAAATGCCGCCGTTGCAATGGACGGTAAGGGTAGTTTTGTGGCGGCTTGGCGGAGTGAGGACCCAAATGATGAGTTTTGGATTTTCGCTCGGCGGTTTGATGCGAACGGGGTGGGACTGAATGAGTTCCGGGTTAGCGATGAACCAAACGGCAGGAGCCCTGCTGTTGCGCTAAGGGACGATGGTTCGTTTGTTATAGTTTGGGAGTGGCAGGAGTATTGGGACCCTTTTGAAGTTCGTAGTATTATGTTCCGGCTGTATGATGCAAACGATATGCCGGTAGCATCGGGTAATGTGAACTTGCTGTATGATTGTCGTAATCCCGACGTGGGAATGGATGAAAATGGTGAATTTGTGGTTGTGTGGATGCAGGACGACATTTATCACAGTTCAAACGTGATAATGGCAAGGCGGTATAATAATGATGGTTCGGCTAAGGGCGACCCTTTTGAGGTAAGTGTTACGGGCTTCGAGACAATCGCCACAGCGGCGGTAAGTGTTAATGGTGACGGTGATTTTGTTGTGACTTGGGACGGGGCGGACTATAACGAGTATAATCAGATATATTCTCGAAAATATGGAGCGGATGGTTATGCTGTAACAGATGAATTCGTCGTAAATTCGATGATATCGGCGGAAAATGAAAATCCGGAGTGCTCGATAAACGATTTGGGGGATTTTGTAATAATGTGGGACAGACAAACCGCTCAGGCCGAGATGGGTAAAGACGTACTTGGACAGCGGTATGACATAGGAGGCGGCAGGGTGGGTGACGAATTCAAAATTAATACGTACGTTTACGACGACCAGCAAAATGTGGCGGTATCCTGCAGAACTGACGGGACATTCGTCGGCGTTTGGCAGAGCGAAGGGCAGGACGGCTCAGACGGCGGAATATTCGGCCGAATCGGACCGCTGACCGGAACGGCGGACCTGAATGGCGACGGCTTTGTGGACTTCATTGATTATTCCGCCGTTAGCGCAAAATGGGCGCAGCAGGGCAGCGGCCTGGCAGGGGATTTGATAAACGATAACAAAGTGAACCTGGAAGATATAAGCGCGTTCTGCGAACAATGGCTGACCTACAGGTATTCGTGCGAACAGGCCAATATCAGCGGTGACGGCGGGATTGACTTGAAAGACTTTTCGATACTGGCGGCAGACTGGAAAAATTACGGACCCTCAGCCGGTGACATTGACGGCAATGGAACGGTCGATGAGTACGATTTACAATGGCTGACACTCCACTGGGTGACAAATTGTGAATAGGGGGTTGTAAAATACCGGCGGTTTGTGTATAATATATGGGTTCTTGGAGTTGGGGTGGTCGGACTGTTCGTGAGACTTTTCGAATGTTCAGATACAAATACAACAGGACCTGTTCAGTCAGCCGGCGGGGCTTCACACTCATCGAGCTGCTGGTGGTCATCTCCATCATTTCTATGCTGATGTCGATAATGCTGCCCGGCCTTAGTAACGCACGGGAGATGGGCAGGAGAGTGGTGTGCCAGTCGAACATGCGCTCTTTGACGATTGCCTGGTTCCAGTATTCACTTGAAAATGACGATGCCCTTTGTTCGCCTGATACACTGCAAAACGGTTATTGCTGGGTAGCGGACGGCCCTGACCAGCCGAGTAATACAATCGGAGGAACCGAGCAGGCTATCAGAAATGGTGTGCTGGCGCCGTATCTTTCTTACACCATCAAGGCTTACAAATGCAAAAGCGACAAGACTGAGCTGCTGCGAAGCTACTCGATTAGCAATACGATGGGCGGGTTTACCTGCGGCTGTGCGAATATAACGACACCGTACACCGGCTGGGGACAGATTACCGAAGCCTCGAACAGGTTAGTATTCATAGATGCCGATAGTGTTGAGCCTGCTGGTGAGCCGAAGTGGATTATGGGCGGCTTCTGGCCTGTAGATTGGATTGCCCAGACCTGGGCGGTTCCCTCGTATAATAATCTGACTTCGAGGCACAGCGACGGGACTAATCTCTCGTATGCCGATACCCACTGCGAGTATCGAAGATGGCGGGACCGGCGAACGGTCGCCATTGGAAACTGGGACTTCTCAGCCGAAAATATGGGCGGCAACAATAAAGACCTGGATTTCTTCTTGGAAGTCCTGAAAGGCCCGATGGACAGGTTTTAGAGCTTATATCCTCGTCTGTCATTCCTGCGAAAGCAGGAATCCAGACGTTTATAAAAAGTCAAGAACTCATTTTGTAGATTCCTAAACACATAGAAGAAACTTGATATGGGAATTGAGATTCCGGATTGGGTCAGGTATGAGCTGCTCGAGCGGTGGCGAAAGGCCAGGGCGTTCGTCAATAAAAATCCGAGAGCGGTCTGGGGGATAACGCTGGCCAGCAGTTTTATACTGTTCCTGATTTTGATAAGCATACTGTCGGGCCCATCCAGGCCGCAGGTGCAGGAGTCGAAAAAGGCCTGGTTCTACGACCTGAATACGGGAGAATTGTTCAAAGGCAGGGCGGACCAGGACGGCCCGGTTAAGGCGCCGTCGGGACCGTTGCCGAACGGCCAGCCGGCCGGGCTCAGGGCCCACGTCTTTACGTATGTCAATGAGCCGAACGAGAACGATTTGATAATCGGCTATCTCGAGATGCCCGACCCCAATTTCGCACAGAAGACGGATACACTGGAGACTATGATTGCTGCGCGAAGCGATTGGGGCCTTGGCAAATTGCTGCGGAGGGTCGATGATACCGAATGGGTGCCTGCCGACAGCCCGCTCGGCAAATATATAATGAGCCAGGCCACAAAACGCGACACCCACGGCAGAATACCAAGATACTACACACCAAAATAACTTGGTTATAATTCTAACCGGATGGGCTACCATACGACTCGCCAATCTAGACTCGCAATCCCTTACCTACAATCTTGGGCACGAAAGTCTCCTAGATAAATCCACAATTTATGGAATTGCTTTTGATTCTATCTCCTTTAAAAAAAAATTTGCAACCATATATCCAGTAATGGCAAGCACTAAGAAAAAAGTTGCAGGCTTTATAAAAAAATTGCCACTTTCTTCTTGGCAGCTTTTAGTAAATTCGCCAAGATAGATATGAAACGATCTGGTTTAATTTGACAGGGTCGATAATGAGTTGCTCTTTGTAAGTTTTATAGGATTGATAAAAGGGGCTGAGTTACCGCTCAGCCCCTGGGCATGGAAGCCCTTAGCTTGGTTCTACCTCCAAGGTGAAATCACTCTAAGTAGCTCGCTTCTTTATGTCAATCCCAAAAACAAAATTTGATAAATTTTTAATTTGAAAGGATTGTGAAATGGCCAGACGACAAGGATATCCGCTTTATGGAGCG
>CAYSTP010000008.1:0-24204 GCA_964434085.1 uncultured Pirellulales bacterium | reverse complement strand
GTAACGCCCTTGATTCTGTGAATACTTCGAGTGTTAATATCACCGCCGAGGACGGATATGTCCTGGTTCATGGTATTGGCGGAGCGGAATCAACTGAGGAAGGCTTCACAGAGAGCGAGGCGTCAGTAAAAGCCATCGCTAAGAACGCCGGCGGCGGCGAGGACGGCACGAACAGCGCCAATATTACACTTGTCGCCAAAGACTTTGTCGAAGAGCCTGCCGATACCGATTTCGATAGCGACGGCGACGCCGACGCTGACGCCGATATCGACACCACCTTCCTCACCCGGGTCAGCGACGAAGACGATGATGCTGATAATGACTGTGACTTTTTTGCTGGTGACGTGATGGTAGTAGGTGCACACGGCGGCAAGGCCGAAGTCAAAGCCATAGCTAAAGAAGGCTCTGAAAATACGGCCGCGGTTGATGTTGACGCCGACAGTGATGTTATGGTAATTGCGATGTGTGACGACCAGCCCAGCGAGGCTGAGATTCTGGCCCTGGCCAAGAACGGCTATCAGAACAATGCCAATGTATCGCTCGGCGGCGTCGGGCACAAGATTGGCGGCGACGTTCTGGTATTAGGCAAAGAAGGCGGCGAGGCCGAGATAAAGGCCAAGGCCGAGGAAGGTCATAGCAATACCGCAGACGTCCTGATTTGCACCGAGGGCGAGCTTGATGTCATAGGTACATGCGGCGGCGATGCTGAAGTAAAAGCCGAGGCCCAGAAAGGCGAGTTCAATAAGGCAAGCGTCGGAATCGGCGCTGTCGAGGGTATCAAGGTAATGGCTATGGGGCCTGACAGCGATGCTTCAATAGAAGCCAAAGCCCAGAAGGGCTATAGCAACGAAGCCGACCTGATTGCCTGTACGCAAGGCGACCTATGGGTGCTGGGTATGAATGGCGGCGAGGCTGAGATAGCGACCGAGGCCACTCGCGGCCAGATAGTCGACGCATACACCGCTACATGTGCCGCCGGCGATATTATTGTATCAGCCGCTGACTTCGGTCGAGGACCTCAGTCATTCGTCCAGGGTGATAGCTTTGGTGGCTGCTGCTCTTCTTCTTCAGCTAAGATAAGTTCTAAAGCTGAGTCCAAAGGCTGCAGCGAAGAGGCTTCAGCCAGCGCTGAGACCCATGTTGTTTCAAAAGAAGGCGGAGTTGCTGTAATGGCTTCGGGCGGTTGTATGGGCCCGAAGGTCGAGGCCGGCATTACCTCGAAGGCAAGCGGCGGAGTATTTAACCGCGCTTATACCGGCGTTGCCGCTAAAGGCGAGCCTGTGAGTCTGCCGCCTATGCTCGAGCCTACCGATGTCCAGCAAAGCCTGTCTTCCGGATATGGTCCAGGCCTGATGCCCGGAAGCGTTTTGGTAATGGGAGCTTTTGGCGGTGAGGCAAAGATATCCTCAGGCGCATTCGGACGCGAAGCTGTTAAGAACGATGCAATGACCGTAATCTGTGCTACCGATAATATTCTTGTAACGGGGTTCGCAGGTGGCGAGGCCAAGGTGTCTTCTATGGCCTTTGGAGCCGATGAGAACATCGCACAGACTAAAGTCTTTGCCGATAGAATCGGCGTGCATGGTAATGCTGCTCTTAAGGCAATGACGCCGGGCAACTATGTCTCTCTGAGTGACCTTTGCATAACTCCGGAAGGTAAGGTGGCATACAATGGTGAGGGTGATGGTTCAGCACTGATAGTAGTCGGCACCTATGCCAGCAGAGAGGATTGTCCGGATTGTCCGCCTTGTCCGTGTGAAGAACAGCCGGGAGGCCTTGCTGCGGCTGCAGCTTTGGCCCCGGAGGTGCACCCACAACCTCAGGATTGTCCGATGTTAATAGAGGCGGCGACAGCAGAATTGACCGGTGCCGCTGAGGCAGAGGCCATCGACATAGTGATGGAAAACGCTCTGGCCATCAATCCGGATATAAATCCGTGCCAGGCGTGTGCCAAGCTGCTTAATTCTGCGGCGGTCCTTGCCGACCCGGACGGTTCTCGCATGGCTGCTCTGGCGGCCGTGGTTAGCTCGGCCGTTGCACCGGACCAGCCGTTTGACCCGGCGGCAGAGCTCATGATTGCCACTGCGATTGCTGAGAACGTGGATAACCCCGAGAACCCGGATTATGCCTTTGCTGGCGAGTTCGTGGATGCCCTGGTGAACTATGTTGCTGCAGCTTCTGAATTGGGAATCCCAGCCGAGGACGGCAGGGAACTGGTGATGGCTAAGTACGGTGCTGCTCTGGATGCGCCCGAAAACGCCAACGTCAGAGCTTATGTGGAAGCCCGTCTGGCGGCTATGCAATAGTCAGTGATTTGAGTTAATAAAAAAGCCTGCCTCGTAGTTGAGGCAGGCTTTTTCTTTTTGTGTTTAAGCATGAGAATTATCTTGTCGTTGCTGTGTGAAGCATTGAATCGGTCCTGGCGACTTCGGTTGCAGCGGAAAGCTTATACTGTAACTGAGCAATAGTCTTGCGGACCTCAGTAACGCTGGGATGATTTTTCTCAAACATACCCTGCAGGGTGGCGAGCGCTCTGTCACAGAGTGGTTTGGCCTGGCGTAGTTTTCCCTGGTGAATGTAGAGCCTGGCAAGGTTATTGAGGGCCATGGCTGTCTGGTCACTGTCCGGCCCGACGCTTGTTTCGAGCATATCGACGGCGCGTGAGCAGGCCTGCTCGGCTTCGTTGTACCTGCCGTCGACCATGTAAACCATTCCAAGGGCGGTGAGTGCTTCTGCGACCAGCGGGTTTGTTTCGCTCCGCTTTTGCTTTACCGAATCGAGGGCCGTTTGCAGCAGCTGCTCAGCCTCGGTGTAGCGGCCCTGAGCACGTGCACTGTTAGCCTTAACCAGCCATGCCGGCGCAAGCAGACTGTGCCGCTGTCCGTACACCCTCTGTTGAATCTCAAGCGCCCGGTCAGCAAGGTTATCAGCCTGTTCATACCGGCCCGCGGCAAGGTTCATTTCAGCCTTTCTGAGCATCAGGTTGGCGTTGAAGAGATGGTCCTCTTTGTAAACCTGTTTTATTAAACCTTCGGCCTTGGTGTAGAAGCATTCGGCCTGGTCGAAATGTCCCTGGGCCGCCAAAAGCTCTCCACGGTCAATATAGAACTGCGTCATAGCTTTGTCATCGGGCAGGTGGCTGTCGAGCATGATGTCAAAGGCGCGGTCGAGAGCGGCGTTTGCCCGGTCGTATTTTCCCTGTCCCTGGTAGATGTCGCTCAGCGTGCGCAGCGTATAGGCAAGAAAGGGATGCTTCTCGAAGTAAATCTTCTCTTGCAGCTTTAACCCCAGCGTGCACATCTCGGATGCGTTTTCGAGTTGTCCCTGGCCGTTATAGAGGTACGCCAAATCAATAAGGCACATGGCCAGCTCCTTGTCACTGGCGCCGGTCCGCTGCGCCAAAGCCAGGGCCTGCTCGGCCAGAGGCTGAGCCTTCGCATAATCTCCCGTTGCCATATATATCCGTGCCATAGCTCTGAGACTGGTGCTGGATAGAGGCATCCGAGATTTGCGCGGCCTGCCGCTGAGCGCCTGGGGCGGCAGGACAAGAGCCATGAGCACGTAAACGATGACGGTTGTAATAATCGCGGTTTTGAGCTTGTCTCGGTTGAGAAGGCGCCGGTTTTGCGATTTATGGCAAAATGGGGACCCCAGAGGAAATGTGCTTTTTTTCATGACAAATCACCCTAATCCTGCCTTTGTGTATCCTTTTTCAGGACCATCCGATGGAGCAATGTTCCAGTTTTTCCACCCCATCCTCCGGTTGACGCGGGGTTGGCCTTGGCAAAGCGGTCCGAATAAACAGTCGTGTATTGCTCTGCCAACGTTCAATTATTCGTTGATTTGAACGGCCTGCTTTAGCAGTGCTTCGAAGGCCGCAATGTATGCCTCACGCGGCTTGGATAACCGGGTGAAAAATCACATCGCGCCCTAATAAAATATAAAGAATATTTCGCTGAGCCCAAATTATCGCCCCAGCATCCGTTGGGGCCGGTTGTAGTGATTTTGTCGGGTGCCGAATGGGGATGACAGGGGCGGTTTTTTCCGGACGATTGCCGGCCGAAAAGCCGGTAATGCTCCGCAGACCTTGCAGGAGATTCAGGATATTACAGAGACGTTATTCAAGCAGATATGCATCGATAATCTCATTTACTGCCGCCGGCAGGACACCCGTCAGCCAGGCAAGGTCGACGACGGTAAAACGCTTGCGGATTTCGTGCATGTGAAGCAGGGCCTGTTTTATTCTTCGACGTGAGAAGTTCAGGTCCTTTATACCGCCTGCCGCACCGGCGCGACTAAGCAAGTCTTTTACGGCCGTCGGCGGCTTTGCGAGGGGCCGCAGTTTGTTTCTGAGCTGTTCCCAGATTTGAGGCTGAGCTATTTTCCCGGCTGCTGTCTTTATAAAGTCTTGCTTGGATGTGTATTGCTCTTTGACGGCCTCGATGAGCCTTTCGTTCTGCCAATAGGCCGTATCTATATCCTCATGCGTTTCGTGTACGGTGGGTTGGTCGATGGCGAGGATTTTCTCGTACAGCGCAGCGGATACAATAGTGCCGAGACCGACCTGCAGGCCGTGCAGTGATTGTCCCCGGTTGTGGATATCGGCGGTCATGTCCAACGTGTGGCTTAAAAGGTGCTCGCCTCCGCTGGCAGGTGAACTGGCGCCGACCATTGTCATTGCTATACCCGTCAGGAAGAGTGCTTCGAAAAGGCCCTTAATAGTTTGTCGGTCGGCGGTGCGGAGTTTTTCCGGCCTGTCGAGGTAAGAGCCTTGAATATCATTGAGGATGTCTGCGCAGTAACCGCAATAGTGTTCGCCGAAAAGGAGATTATTCAAGACCCAGTCAGCTTTGCTCAGGAACTTTGCTACTGTGTCGGCAAAACCTGCGGCGGTCATCTCGGCAGGCGCCTGTTCGATTATAGCAGGTTCGGCGAGCACAGCGACAGGCGCTCGTGCCCGCAGTACCATCTTAACGCCGCGGATACCGGCGGCGACGTTGGCTGCGGCATAGCCGTTCATCGATGCTGCTGTGGCGGCGACTGCGTACGGCAGGTCCATTTCAAAAGCAGCCCACTTGCACAAATCGTTGATAGTACCGCTTCCGACGGCGAATATCAGCTGCGGAGCCGACCGGCCGATTTGCTGCTTTAGCCACAGACAGGTGCAGTCGTCGCATACAGGCCCGGACTGCGAGCTGTCAGGAACAATTAGTGATTCTGCGTTCAGTCGGGCAGCAGCCTTATTGCCACAAATCCGCCAGGTCCTGGTATCGGCCACCACTACAGATTTGCCGGGCGGCCGTCCACCAAGAGCATCAGTCACAATTTCGTTGACTTTGTCCAGCGCCGCGTCCTGGTAACAGAAGCTGTGGACAGGGACCTCGTGCGTTTGTCCGCACCGGCATTCGAAGTTGCCGCCTAACTGCAGTCCCGTAAGGGATGGCCAAGTCCGTTGCCGGTCCATATAAACCCCTCTCTTTATGGGTACATTTTTGAGCCGGGCTAAGTCTATGGTTGCAGGCTGAGCTCGTCAATCAGAGAAGTACAGCGACATTAGAGGTGGATGAATTATTAGCTGGTGATAAGGAAAGAAGAAGGCTGACGAGCTTTGCAGTTCGCCAGCCTTATGAGTCTTCTGCCTGCAACAAGCTGGGTTAAGGTTATCCTTTCCCGGCCTGGATTGACGACTAATCCGTTTCAAACTGTATGGCGACGCCGACCTTGGCGTCCCGCAGCATTGTTTTACGGTCTACCCGCACAACTTGGCCCTGTTTGAGTCTGCCGAACTGTCCTTTCTCTTCAGCCAGAGCCATAGTCCTCGGAAAATTGACCTCTACGACGCTTCCTTCCCGCACGGGCGTAGTCATCGGGAGCTTGACATAAACGCCTGATTTGCTGATGTTCGCACTGTAGCCGTTGAAGAAACGATTGGCCTGTGGCAGCCAGATGCTCACCGGCCAGCTTATTTGGCTCCTTGTCTCAGTCCGCTGTTCAACCAACGTGTCCATAGGCACACTCCGTTCAAAAAGTTCCATCTTTACAAAAGAAGTATCGGCAATGTTAATTTAGATAGATTAGGGTATTTTGTTAATTTAATTACTGCGTAGGAAAATTTGTTATGTTGGCGTTTAGGGAGGCCGGAACAAATTATTTATCGGTCGTTCCGGTTTTTTTTGATGTTACTCAGAGCAGGTTTTTTAAGTGAGCAGGGCGGTTGCGGCCCGGACTTCGTTGCGTCGAAGGCCTTTGGGACCGACCGCTAATGGTGGTACCTGAAGGACCTAATTCGCTTTTCCGTAAGGGATACGCCGAGTACTGCGGAAATCCTCGGCGAGCGGGCGGCCTAACCGCTATCGGGTACACGAGTGTTCTTGCTTCTTTAATATGCTGTATCGGCGAATTTGGGGAGGTTCCTTGGGTTTTTTAGTGAGACGGTGCCATAATGTTGTCACCCCGGCGGAAAGAACGCTTTTCAATATGGGACGGCGCCGATATTAAGAGTTGTACACGAGAGGTAAGGATAATGGGAAAAAGCATTAGAGCCGGTGGTTTTGGTAGTTTGCGCCGCTTATCAGATATCAACCCTCCTCCTTATTTTTTCAACCCAAAGCAGCACCGTTGCGCGGAGTTCAATATCCTTGCCCTTGTCTGCCGACGGTGCGCAGCGCCGAATGAGGTAACGGTGATGCAGCTCTGAGCATAGAGCTGAAGTCACCGTTACCGTTGGCGCCGGAAAGTTCGGGTTAATCTTGTCTCAAAGGGATTCCATTTCTCAGACAAGACAGATAATCAGCCCGGTACGTAGAGCTTGTCAGCTTTGGCGGCGAAGATGAAGTCGCTCTCCTGCAGGCCTTTAATTTTATGCGTCCACACCGTTAGCTTTACCCTGCCCCAGGCTAAATATATGTCCGGATGGTGGAACTGCTGCTCGGCCAATTGCCCCACCTTGTTGACGAACTGTAAGGCCTGGGCAAAGTCTTTGAATTTGTACTGTTTTTCGAGATGGTGCTCGTCAATGACCTGCCAGCCGTTGTTTAGCTGGGTCAGCAACTCAGTAATAGCATCACTCTTCAGCGGCTCGACGCCGCCGGCACACGGGACGCATTTTTTGTCAGCTAAGTTGTTTTTATCTGCCTCTGTAGGGTTCATCTTGTGTTCCCCAAAGGTATAACACCATGCACACAAATATCGTTTCTTGATTAGGCTACAGTGCCTGATTATAATCCGGCCTCTTTATATTATGGCGGATAAGAAGATAAAGTTCAAAGCTGTCCTTTTTGACCTTGACGGGACTTTGCTGGACACTCTCCAGGATATCGCTGATTCGACAAACTCCGTATTAAGGCAGCTCGGTTTTGCCACCCATCCTGCCGAAGCCTATAAGTACTTCGTCGGGGATGGTGTCGAAAAGCTTGTAGAGCGTGCTCTGCCGGAATCCAGCCGTGATGCAAAAACCATCGCCAGATGTCTGGAGCTGACCCAAAGCGAATACCATCATCGCTGGGCGGTACACAGCAAGCCCTACCGCGGGATAAGACAGATGCTCGATGAACTTCAGAGGCGAGCCGTCCCTATGGCGGTCCTTTCCAACAAGCCGCACGAGGTTACATGTCAGATGGTCGATGAGATTCTCGGCGATTACAACTTCGAGATAGTCCGCGGCGCTATGCCGGGCGTTCCGATAAAGCCCGCACCGGCTGCGGCCCTGCAGATTGCAGAGCAGATGAAGATACCACCGGCTCAGTTTGTTTATGTCGGTGACGGCAGTACGGATATGCAAACGGCCGGCGCCGCCGGGATGTATGCGGTCGGCGCGCTGTGGGGTTTTAGAACAGCAAATGAATTAATCCGGGCGGGAGCCAGAATACTTATTGAAAGACCCGGTGAGGTTATGGCCCTGTTTGGTAACGGCGATTGACGGTTATAAACCGGCAAGGTTCAATTCTGCGATAAACGGCAGGTCACGGTATTGCCCGTTGTAGTCCAGTCCGAACCCAACTACAAAACAGTCAGGCACCACTGCCGTTTTGAAATCAATCGCGATATTCTTTTTATGCCTGGTTCGCTTCTCGAGCAGCAGGCAGGTTCTGATTCGGTACGGCCGGGCCCGTTTTACCCTTTTGATAACTTTACTTAAGGTCAGGCCGCTGTCGTATATATCGTCAACTATCAGAACTTCCTGTCCGGCTACATCGCCGATGTCGCCTGTAATTGTAACTTTCCCGTTGGGTACGGCGCCGTCGTAGCTGCTGACCTTAAGGTATTTGAGCTGAAATTTCTTGTCGTTGATACGTTCGAACAGTTCATCGGCGAATCGCTTTGCTCCGTTGAGCAGGACCAGTGCTATGACTCTGTTGCTCTGTGCGTATATCGCCTTGACTTGTTCAGCCAGATTTGCGATGCGTGAGGAAAGGACTGATTCAGTTAAAAGGATTTGTCCGACTTTTGCTTTGGTGGTCTGGCGGTCCATCGCATTTATGCCGGCGGATTAATTGGATTTGACTGGGACCGGTTTATCAGCCTCTTCGGCCTTAGCCAGAACGGGTTCTTTTTCCTGCTGGTCCTTCTTTAGCTTGAGGTTCCCGGCCTTTGGGAAGGTAAAGCTGGCCTGCTTCCTGTACAGGGCGTAGCCGAAGTCCATCATAGCCTTGTTGCCTTGGGGGTTTATACGCACAGGCTCTATAAACAGGTTTGCAATTTTGCCCTTGAGCCTGCTGTAGAATCCTTCCTTCGCACATCGTCCGCCCAACGAAGCAAGCTGAATATCCATCCGTGGTTCATCGTCAGTTGCCTCAAAGCTCAGCACGTTTACTCTGGCCTTTTTTGTGTCGTGACGGTTTTCGAATTTGTACTGTCCGTCTTGTGGGCGCATGCTATACAGGCCGACTGTTACAGGACTGACGTTGTCGTCGTGGTTGAAAACAACTTTCACACTTGTAACCCGCTCGGTGCCGTTGACTTTCTCTCCTTTGACTTCAATTCTGCCGCGGCCGCCGCCTTCGAAGCGGATATATTCAATAATGTTTTTCAGCGGCCTTCCTTTCGGCACGTTATCCTGGTCCTTTGCGATAATATCCTCGGCATCGAAGAAGTTTTCATGATAACCCTGACCCCACATTACGAATTCACAGACAACCTCAAATTCCTTGCCATTCGAGGTTCGTCGCGACGATATAATCCGGGCCTTCTGGGTATTTTGCGGGCTGCTTTCGCTCTCGACCAGGACAGTTGAAATCATTGGAACAAAATACATGAATGTTGCGACGGAGTTGTCGCGTTGCTGCTGGTCTTCGTAATCGAGATAAACGGTGGGACCTGTGGCCTGTGCCTTACGTTTTGTTTGCTTGGCGCTTGTTACCGACGTGGTTTGTTTAGGGCCGCATAGCGCCGAAGCCGCTAAGGCGATAGTCATGCAGATTGTTAGAAGTTGCTTTGGCATATCTTTTATTATCGACTGGTAAAGTACAACTTATCACCCCAATTACGTGCATTATAAACGAAAACAGGCCTGCTTTGGTAGTAGAAAAAGTAATTTTTTTGGTGTTACTTTGTGGTTTTGACAATGTGCTGTTTTTCTCGGACTAAAAGCCGGATTTCGCCCAAAAAAGTTTCGGGTTTTTACTGCCGTTGTATAGCGTATTGTCCGCATTTTCAGGAAAAACCGGGTGTATAACACAGCGATATATTATTCAAAGACTGTCCAAAAGAGGGGTTTAATCTGCCCATGTCGTCAACTTCAAAACTGCCTTGCTTATATTCGGCGGCAAATAGTCATCCGTGGTCTGCTGTGTGATTGTGTAATTGTCCCAAATTTTGCGGTCAAACAGGTCTTTAAGCCGAAAAGATTTTAGAAGGGTCTTTTAAAAAGGCGCCTCTTGTATGCGAATGGCGATAGACAGACAGCACGGTTCAATATCGGCACAAATTGCGATGGTCGTACTGCTGCTTATGGCTGTCGGCACGGTGTTTGTCTTTTCCGCCAGCGCCAACGTCACGCAGGATATAGAGCTGTGCCGGTTTTATCAGTACACGTCGCTGCGGCAGTCGCTTTTTTTTATCGCAGCGGTTCCGGTGATGTGGGTGATTTCCTGCATCGACTACCGGCGTCTGGGTATGTCGAAAGGTCTTCTCAGGTCGCCTGCGACGTATCTGCTCGGGCTGAGCACGATACTTCTTGTAGTTGTGCTGATTCCCCGGTTCGGAGCAGAGATTAACTATGCGCGGCGGTGGCTGAGGATTCCCATCGGGCCGGTACATGTTAGTTTTCAGCCTTCGGAGCTGGCCAAGTGGGCGCTTATCATCTTTCTGGCGGGGGTTGGCCAGAGATACAATGATAAGCTGCGGTCGTTTTTCGGCGGGTTTGTTCCGGCTTGTCTGGTTGTTGGTTTTGTTGCCGGATTGATACTGATTGAGGATTTCGGCACGGCCGCTTTGGTGGTCGTGCTTTCATTTTTGATGCTGATTATCGCAGGCGTAAAATGGCTGCACATATTGCCTCCGCTTCCGTTTGCCGCGGGAGCTTTCGCCGCAGCGATTCTCAGCTCGCCGGAGAGGAAACAGCGCATACTGGCGTTTCTGCATCCTGACAAGTGGACCGATTCGATAAACTATCAGCCGAGCCAGTCGCTGATTGCATTGGGTTCGGGCGGGATGTTAGGCAAAGGCCTGGGGATGGGTATATGCAAGTACGGGCATCTGCCTGAAGATACGACGGACTTTATCTTCGCAATAATCGGCGAAGAGCTTGGTTTTGTCGGCACTGCGAGCGTGATTCTGCTGTTCATTGCTTTTGTGTGGCTCGGCGTTATAGTAGTGGTTCGCTGCCGCGACCCGTTTGGTCAGTTGCTGGCCAGCGGTATTGTACTGGCGATAGCTATTCAGGCGGCGCTTAATATCGCAGTGGTGACGGTGGTTCTGCCGACCAAGGGGATACCTCTTCCGTTTGTAAGCGCCGGCGGCACAAGTTTGCTGCTGTCGGCGGCGGCGGTGGGGGTATTGATGAATATTGCCAAGAGGTCTGACGCAGAGGTGATGGGGATTGAGCAGTGATGGGGCCTGAGTGCGTGTTCTTCGCCGGTGGGGGGACAGGAGGGCATATCTATCCGGGCCTGGCGGTAGCTGAAAAAATCGCCCGGCTCGACAGCCGGGTAAAGATACACTTTTTCTGCAGTGACAGGCCGATTGACTCGCAGATTCTGTCAAAAACCGGCTTTGCTTTTACGGCACTTGGTGCACGGAAACTATCCTTCGGTCCCATCGGGTTTGTACGATTTATTCGCAGCTTCTTCGAAAGTCAAAGAATTGCAAGAACACGGTTAAGCGAAAGCAGCAGGGCTATTGTTGTGGGTACTGGTGGATTTGTGTCGGCGCCGGTATGCCGAGTAGCACACCGATTAAAAATTCCCGTCAAACTTATCAACGTTGACATAGTTGCAGGCAGGGCGAATAAATTTTGTGTACGCTGGGCGGATGAGGTCTTTGTGCAGTTTGAAGAAACGGTCAGCTATTTCGCCGGGCGCAGGTTGCAGGTCAATGTGGTCGGATGTCCACTTAGAAAGGGATTCGACAGTCCAAATCCCGAGGCGGCGAAGTCTGACCTGGGTCTGGACGCTAACAAAAAAGTATTGCTGGTGACCGGCGCGTCGAGCGGCTCGGCGAGCATAAACGACACGATATGCTCACTGCTGGATGAGCTGGCTGCGTTTGCGGATACGTGGCAGATTGTGCATCTGGCGGGAGATATTCACTTAAAGAAAGTTGAAGAAGGGTACAAATCGGCACTGATAAGCCGTCGAATCGTCGGCTATTATGACAATATGGCGGATTTGCTGGCTGCGGCGGATTTGGCAATCGGCCGGAGCGGTGCGGTCAGTATCGCAGAGTATGCAGCAGCAGGAGTGCCGAGTATCTGTATGCCTTATCCACATCACGGTGACCTTCATCAGTATCTAAATGCAGGCAAGCTTGTCGAGGCAGGCGCCGCTATAATAGTCGATGATTTGCCTGATGCGAAAGACCGTACAGAGTGGCTGTGGGAAGAGCTGGAGCCGATACTGAAGGATGATGCAAAACGTCAACAGATGAAAAAGGGTTGCGCACAGGCGACTAAAAGGACGGCAGCGGCTGAGATTGCGCAGTCTATATTAGAAGGCGGATAATCCCTGGTTATCAGAGAAATCTGTCCCCGGTGTTTTTCTCGATGACGGCGAGCAGGTCCTTGAGGCGCTGCGTTGCATCGACATGACAAATCAAAGTGGCGTCCGGGGTGTGGGCTACGACCATATTCTGCAGCCCGATAGCAGCAATTAAGTGGTCTTTCTCTTCCGTTACAAAGATGCAATCCCTGCAGTCGAGCAATTCGCTGTGGCCTGCAACGACGATGTTGTTGTTTTTGTCCGAGCTGATTATATCAGCCAATGCGGCGAAAGAACCCATGTCCAGCCATCGGCAGTCGAGCCTGATTGCGTTTACATCGTCGGCTTTTTCCATGACGGCGAAGTCGATACTGATTTTGGGAAGCTTGGGGAACCATTCCTGTAGTGTCGTCGCCTGGTTAGGACTGTCCCAGTTGGCCTTGATTCGCTGAAGAGGCATGGTCGATTCGGGCAGATGATGGGCAAGTTGTGCCAGAATGGTCCTGGCTTTCCATACAAACATGCCGGAGTTCCAGAAGTATTGATCGCTCTGGTGGTATTTCTGTGCGGTTTTTAAACATGGTTTTTCCTTGAAAGCTTCTACCGGATACACCGGGTTTTTGCAGTCGGGAACATGTTTGCCTTTACCGCATTTTATATAGCCCAGTTGAGTGCTGGGGAAAGTCGGGTTGATGCCGAAGGTCACAAGGCTGTCGGGGTTATTGTTTACAAAGGTTAATCCATCGGTCAGGGCCTGCTGTAGAACCTCGGCTGGCTCGATGATTTGGTCCGCAGTGATTACAGCCATAGTAGCGTCGGGGTCGAATTTGGTCAGGACGGTCGCAGCCAGACCGATGGCCCCGGCGGTGTCACGGACAGTAGGCTCTGGGATAACGTTCTGGTGAGGCACCTGCGATGAGGTCTCGCGGACCAGGTCGGCATAATCGGCACTGGTCAGGACGAGGATGTTTCTTACATCGAAAATAGGGATTAGTCGTTCGATGCATTGTTCGAGCAGATTTTGGCCCGATAGCAGTTTGAGTATCTGTTTGGGACGATTCTTTCTCGAAAGGGGCCAAAGCCTTTTTCCCGTTCCACCCGCCATCACAACCGCATAGTTCATGTGTTCCTCCTTGCCAAAGGGATAGAGAAGCCGAGTTATATTTCGCCTACAGCCGGATTTTACAGTGGCTACCGAAAAAAACAAGCTGTAATAAAGTGACTATTGACTACACGAGGTAGTCGGCATCAATTTTTGTGTAGGGCTGGATTTCCCCGGCCATTTCTTCAAATCCTTTTCGCCCCATCAGAGTGAATGTCGCCTGCTTGCCGAGTTCCACCGCAGGCTGGTCGTAAGTATCGATATTAAATAACGCTCCGGCGAGCGAGGTTGTCACCTCGAAAAGATAAATGAACTGGCCAATAGTATAGGGACTGACCCGGTCAAATAATACTGTAAGGCAGGGACGTTTGTCCTGGAGCAGGGCGTATTCGGTGGCCTGCTTTTCGCTGTTGAGTAGTTTCGATAAGTCCGCTCCGGCGAAGTAGCCAAGCTCAGGTACATTGTCGGGAGCCGGTCCTATAGGCAGCTTAACGGGGAAGCTCTCCACCTGCAGGAAGGTGAAAAGTTTGTCATTTGGGCCCTCGCGGTAAAGCTGGACCTGGCTGTGCTGGTCGGTGGTACCAAGTGCCTTAATTGGCGTCGGACCGATGTGGACTTCGTTGCCGGCGAGGTCCTTCGCTTTTCCGAGTGACTCAGCCCAGAGCTGGCGATACCAGTCGGCAAAATCTTTCAAGGCGTAACAGTAAGGTATCATTACGGAACTGCGTTTGCCGCGGGTGTAATAGTGATAATTTATGGCAGCGTTAATCGCGGCAGGATTTTTGTAGAAGTCCATGTTGCTTACGCGTTTGTCCATGTCACGTGCGCCGGCTAAAATCGCATCGATATCGATGCCACAGACAGCGGCGCTAAAAAGTCCGACGGCACTGAGAACACTGAAGCGTCCACCGACACCCTGTGGTACTTCGAGGCTGCGAAGGCCTACTTCATTGACTATCTTACGTAGCGTTCCACCAGTGGGGTCGGTAGTTGCGATGATTTGGTTTTTGAAACCCTCAGGACCGAGCCTGTCAAGGAGCATTTTACGAACGATTAGAAACTGACTTGCGGTTTCGGCGGTCTCACCTGATTTGCTGATTACATTAAATATGGTCTTGTCGAGTTTGTCTGATACCCATTCAAGGAATGAGCCGAATTGGGCGGGGTCAACATTGTCGAAGACAAACAATCTCGCGCCTTTGCGTTGTTTATCGTCGAGGTTGTGCATATAAGGATTCAGTGCGGTTTGCAGGGCGATATTACCAAGTGCCGAGCCGCCGATACCGAGCACAACAAGATTTTCACATCGGCCTTTTAGTTCAGCGGTTAGTTTTTTGACTTGTTGAGCGGTTTGCTCGTTGTAAGGGAGGTCTCTGAAGGGAGTTTTTCCGGCTTTTCTTTCTTTGTTCAACTGCGAGATTAACGGCGAGGTTTCTTTGGCAAGGGTTTTTAGCTGGGTGTCGCTGATACCATGCTCATCACCTATAATCTTTGCTGTAACGTTTTTGTAGTAAAGTTTAATTTGTCTGTCAGCCACGTGTACTCCTTTTTTTGATTAACCGGCACCTCGTATAGGTGCGAAAACAATAATATACTTATTCTTCCGGGGTTTTCAAGGAGGTGCCTTAAATGAATAAATCCGGGGAAATCACTTGTTTTTTGGCGGCTAATTATTCATAATAATGTTACTGTTAAGGAAGTGTTTCCAAAGAGGTCGTCGCCGGAATCAATAGTCCCAGAACAAAGGGCGGTCGACTTTTTAGGAGGAAGGGTATTATGAACACACAAATATCCTGTCGAGCCATAAAAGCTGCGTCGGTTCGGTTTTTTTCTCGGAGAGGCATCGTAACAATTACAGCAGCTTTGGTGCTATGCTTTGCTCTGGTACAAACCGCATCTGCTGCCACAAACCTACTGACTAATCCCGGCTTTGAAGGTGGTACTACAGGCTGGTATGTCTGGGGCGGTTGTACTTTCACAACGACAACCGCACAAAAGCATAGCGGCTCTTATAGCGGGAAGGTGAGCAACAGAAGCGAATATTGGGAGGGAATCGCCCAATCCTTGTTAGGTAAAATGCAGGTGGGTCAAAAATACACTGTAAGCGCCTGGGCAATGATAGAAAATGCTCCCGGCGGCTTAGCTCCCATCAGGGCAAGCTTTAAAAAAACAGTCAATGGTTCTGATTATTATGAACAGGCGTGCCAGACAATAGGAATCAATGGCCAGTGGGTTTATATGGTCGGCCTGTATGACCTTAGTGCAAACGGGACTCTAACAGGGTTGGAACTTTATTTCGAAGGTCCTGATCCGGGAATCAATTTCTATCTTGACGATGTAGAGGTGTCGCTGTATGAGCCGCCGACGCCCGAGCCGAATGCAACAGGCGAGGTGAATTTTAGAGAGGTTTATCAGGAGCTTGAGGGTTTTGGTGCCAGCGGCGCGTGGTATCAAAACTGGCTGACGGCGCATCCATTGAAGAGCAAGATTTATGATGTTGCCTTCAGGCAGTCCGGCATTGATATTTACAGGATTCGGAATGGTTACGGTTACGACAACGGCTACATAACCGACACCAAGGAAATTGTCCAGGCAGCCAAGACCCGAAATCCATCGCTGAAAATTTTTAACTCGGCCTGGACGCCTCCGGCATATCTGAAAAGCAATAACGACGTGAACGGTTTCCCACAGCCCGCAACGCTTAAAAAAGACGCCAACGGCCTGTATATGTACGACGAATACGCGGACTGGTGGGCCGACAGTTTGGCGGCGTATGAAAGTAATAGTGTGCACACCGACTATATGAGTATGCAAAACGAGCCGGACCTGGAAATCATTTACGATTCCTGTAAATTCCTGCCGACGGAAACCGGCAGCTATGCGGGCTACAATAAGGCATTTGAAGCCGTTTATCAGGAGTTGTACTCCCGAATGGGGCCGAATATGCCGAAGATGGTCGGCCCGGAAACAATGGGCTTTTCCGCTTCCACGGCGTATATCGATGCACTTATAGATGTCAATCACGCCTATGGTTTCGCTCATCACCTGTACCTTGACGGCACTTATGATTATCCCGATGGTTTTGTCTCGGGGATGCAGGTTTTTGCCCAGAACTACGGGTACAAGCCCCTGATGCAAACTGAATATGCAAAACAAGTCGGGTACACTACCATCGCCGATTTTGATGCAGCGATAAAGACGGCACATCATATACACAACAGTTTCGTTTATGAGGGCGTATGCTTATATTTATACTGGGACGTGTACTGGGGGGACGGCGGTTTTATAACACTTGATAACCCCTGGACCAGCCCTGACCCCAACTATACAATCAATCCCGTCTATTATGCTGTAAAGCACTATTCAGCTTTTACGGACCCCGGCTGGCGTCTGGTTGGGGCATCGACGGATTCGAACGGTCTGCGCATCACTGCCTTCAAAAGCCCCGATGAAACGAAACTGACAGCAGTAATTCTTAACGTATCGCCAACCGTAGATGTCAATCTATCGCTTTTTATAAACGATTTTAATGCGACCGGCTCAGCGGTATACCAAACCACATCGGATGCAAACTTTGTGTATATCGGTGCATTTAATCAGTCACAACCGCTGCAGTTGCCTAAACAATCAATCACCACCGTCAGGATGTGGGGCTATTGCTGGAACTGGCGTCCATTGATTAGCGGTATGGATGATGATGTTCGTGCCCTGATGGTTTATGACGGTGAGCTGATTGCGGGAGGTTATTTCGAAACCGCCGGTGGTGTTAGTGCCGATTTTATCGCCCGGTGGGACGGTGGTTCCTGGCAGCCGTTGAGCAGCGGGATGGACCATTACGTTCGCGCCCTGATGGTCTATGATGGTGAGCTGATTGCGGCAGGTGAATTCAGAAATGCCGGGGGTATTAGTGCCGACCGTGTCGCCCGGTGGGACGGTAGTAGCTGGCAGCCGTTGGGCAGCGGGCTGGATAGTGTGGTTTATGCCCTTACGGTTTACGACGGCGAGCTGACTGCGGCAGGTGATTTCAGAACTGCCGGAGGTGTCAGTGCCGACCGTATCGCCCGATGGGACGGCAGCAGTTGGCAGCCGTTGAGCAGCGGGATGAGCAAGAGAGTCCGTGCCCTTACGGTTTACGACGGTGAGCTGATTGCGGCAGGTGAGTTCGAAACAGCCGGGGGTATCAGTGCCGACCGTATCGCTCGCTGGGACGGTAACGATTGGCAGCCGTTAGGTGGCGGGATGAATGGTTCTGTTAGCGCCTTGGCGGTCTACAACGGCGAACTAATAGCGGGGGGAGTTTTCGGAACTGCAGGGGGTGTTAGTGCCGACCGTATCGCCCGATGGGACGGTAACGATTGGCAGCCGTTAGGCAGCGGGATGAATGGAGATGTTTACGCCCTTACGGTTTACGACGGCGAGCTGATAGCGGCAGGTCATTTTACAGCAGCCGGCAGTGTCGATGCCAACTATATCGCCCGGTGGGACGGCAGTAGCTGGCAGACCTTGGGTAGCGGTATGAATGAGAGTGTTCGCGCCCTTACGGTTTACGAAGGTGAACTAATTGCGGCAGGTGAGTTCGAAACAGCCGGGGATATATCTGCGAACAGGATTGCGCGAAGAGGGTTATCTGTCATTTACAGGGGTGATTTGAATCACGATGGTGTTGTGAATATGTTCGATATAGACTGGTTTTCGGAACACTGGTTGGAAAGCAACTGTTTTGTAAACGGCTGGTGTTATGAGGCCGATTTGGATTACGACTTCATGGTAAGCCTGGAGGACTATGCTTTACTGGCGGAGCAGTGGCTTGAGGGACCGTAAGCCTCCTCGCGAAAAGCCATAGTAACGATTGATGCTGCGATACCGGCAGTTATATTTTTTCGAGGCTGGCGTATCTTAGCATCAGTGTTTTCGTCTTGCCGGAGTTGAATCTTACGGTCACGGTGCTGTTTTCACCCAGGTCGATAAATCGGATTATTCGGCCCAGACCGAATTTGTTGTGGCGAACGAGCTGATTGGGATAGAACTCGGCAGTGACCTGCGAGCTGTCGTCGAATTCATATTCGCTGTCTTCATGGTCGTTTGCATAGTCGGTACTTTCGTCCAGGTTAATTCCCAGCTCGAAGAGGAATTGTGAAGGTATAGTGCGCATGAGCTGGCCGTGGTAAGTTCGGTATCGAGCGTAGCTGATGTGAAGTCGCAGCTTTGCGCGGGTAATTCCGACAAAGAACAGTCTGCGTTCTTCTTCGAGCTCCTCTTCGTCCTCGGCGCTGCGTTCGTGCGGCAGCAGTCCCTGCTCAAGACCGATGATAAAGACGTTATCGAATTCAAGCCCCTTGGCAGTGTGCAGCGTCATCAGGGCGACGTGGTCCTGTGTGTTGTCGTAGGAATCAGCGTCGCTGAAAAGTGCGATTTGCTGGAGGTAATCGAGCAGCGACGGTTCTTCAGTGCCCTTATCGTAGATGGCGGCGGCGTCGATAAGTGCGGTAACATTGTCAATCGCGTCTTTGTCGCCGGTTTGCCTGAGGGTAGCTTCGAGGCCGCTGGTGGTGAAGACCGTTTGGACAAGGGGTGCGACGGGGCCTTGGGTTTTCTTCTTCAGCTCGTTGAGCATATCTATAAATGCGGCGATTTTGGCTTTGGCCGCTGTCTTAAGACTGCCGACAGCCTCGGAATTCTCGAAGGCGCTGTAAAGCGAAATGCCTTTCGATAAGGCGTATGCGCGTACCCTGTCCACAGTCGTTTTGCCGATACCGCGCGATGGAGTGTTGATAATGCGCAGCAAGGCGACCTCGTCGGACGGATTGACCAATACTTTGAGATAAGCAAGGACGTCGCGTATTTCCTTTCGGTTGTAGAACTCTACGCCGCGCACTATCTGATAGGGTATCTGGTTTTTGATGAAGGCTTCTTCGAGAGGTCGTGATGCGGCGTTTATTCGATAGAAGACCGCGATATCTTTGGGCGAGACGTCCCGACTTGTAAGTTGTTTTATATCGGCTGCGAGTCGGTCGGCCTCGTCCGACTCGTCCTCGCAGGTGATTATTTTGGGTTCCTGGCCGGGGTCTTTTGTTGGGATTAGCGTTTTTTGTTTTCGGCCTTTGTTTGCTGCGATAAGCCGGTCGGCGACCTGCAGGATTTGAGGTGTACTGCGGAAGTTTTCTTCGAGTTTTACGATTGTAGCGTCGGGCCAGTCCTTCTCAAAAGCCAGGATGTTCGATATGTCTGCGCCGCGCCAGCGATAGATGGACTGGTCCGGGTCGCCGGTGACGCAGATATTGTCGTGCTTGGCGACGATGGACTGTGCGATTCGGTACTGGGCGTGATTTGTATCCTGATATTCGTCAACAAGCAGGAATTTGAAACGATTTGAAAGTTCATCACGAACGTCGGCGTTTCTTTCAAGTAGAAACGCCGTTTGCAGCAGCAGGTCGTCAAAGTCCAGGGCGTTGTTTTCCGAGAGTATCTGCTGGTAGCGTACGTAAATTTTGGCAAGGCAGGTGGTGAAGAAATCATCAGCCATGCCCTGGAAGGCATCAGTGTCAATCAGCTTGTTCTTCAGGGTCGAGACGGCCTCGCGCATACGGGCGGGCGGAAAGTTGCTCAATTCGAGGCGGCAATCTTTGATGGCCTGTTTCATCGTTGTGCTTTGCTCGGATTCGCTGTAAATGCTGAAGTTCGGTTTTATGTGCGTCCGGTCGGCGTATCGGCGCAGGATTCGAACGCAGAGCGAGTGAAACGTGCTGATGTGTGCGCCGGCAGAAACGCCGAGACCGAAGGCGCGGTTGCGCATTTCTTCTGCGGCCTTGTTGGTGAATGTTATGGCACAGATATTTCGGGGATTTATTCCTGAATCAATAAGGGCGGCAATGCGATAGGTTATGACGCGGGTCTTGCCGCTGCCCGGTCCGGCGATTACGAGCAGCGGACCATGGATGTGGCAGACGGCTTGTTTCTGAGGTTCGGTTAGCTGGGCATATCTGTGATTGAGCATGGTCAGGGCTGATTAGTCTGCTGTTGGTTCGGCCCGACTGAGCTTGCCGAAGTCTGTTGTTCTTCAAGGTATTTCTTTTCCTCGTTATCGAGCTGTTCGTCAAGGGCGGGTCTTTCGAGCTGGATTCTGGCGCGGAGGCTTTGGCGAAGTGACTCTGGATAACGCGAGTCGTTGAGAAAATCAATAAGGGACAGGTACTTCATTCTGCTTAAACTCGGTAGTCCGACTCTAAACTGCTCGTCTTTAAACATTGCCGTGTACTGCTTATGAACTTCAGTAGCTATTTTCTCCCGTCTGTAGGCCTCGTCGTCGTCCCGCATCGCATAGTAAAAATAAGCATTGCGAAGCATATCATGGACGATGTTTCTGGCGTCGGTGATGCCGAGCTGCTGTACCTTTTCTCGCAGGCGGTTTCGCAGGAAAGCAACTAATTCGACTTTGGTGTCGTCATCAGGATAAAGTTTCTGAAGCTCTCTGTAGATTTTACGGCTCATTTGCTCATGACCGGCCAGGTAGAAGCTGAACACGGCGTTTTTCAGGAAGTTTTTATGGGCGGTCTGATATGTCTCGTATAAATCGCCGCCCCGGGACTTGTATTTTTCAATAATGGCCAACTGCGTCTTGTTATAGGAGTCGAACATTCTCAGGTCGGGCCGCAGGTAAATAGCCCGGGTGAGCTGCGGCCTGCGGTCGGGCCTTGTGCCGTCGTCTATCTGTTCGCCGGCAGGTATATCGTAGATGAAAATAGTGCCGTAGTTGTAGAGGTTCGCAAGGCTGTGGCTTACGATGCGGTCAGTGTTGGCTTCTTTTATGGACAGCTTATTTCCGGGAGCCATTTCGAGCCCCTTGACAGCCCAGTAAATGGCATGTGTGTCCGGGTGTCGCCAGTCCATCGGCAGGTGATGGTTCGGGTCGGCGAAATCGACCGGGCCGTAGGTCTTGTTTATTTCCTGCATAAGCTGCGGGTCAAGCTTCCAGACGTTTCTTAATTGATAGGCCTTTGCGAAGACGTCGAATTTTTCCAGTGTCTCGGTGCCGCGGTAGCTGTCTATTACGCGGAACACATCCGGTTTAAGTTTCGGCTCCTGCCGCAGGGCTAAATAGTTGGCTACGAGTTTGTCGTCATCGGCGAACCATTCATCATCGGCGGCTTTTAAGGCAGCTACGAATTTCGCAATGTCTTTGTCAGTCAAAATTTGTTCAAGGGTTTTAGGGGCGGCGGCGAGCTTTTCAAAGTATTGTTCATCCGCAGGGCCGAGCAGGGGCGTCATGGCCTGGGCCAGTTGCAGCTTGTAGTATCTGTGTGCGTCGTCGGTCACGCCGCCTATCTTGTGCTGGAAAATCAGGGCCAGCTCGCGATATAGGCCGATGTCTGTTGGATTCAGTGGGATGCCCCTGTCGCGAAGCAGCTCGTAGCCGTTCTTCACCCATCGCCATCTCTGGTCGGCTTCAGATGCAGGGATGGCGACGGACAGATTATAAGCCATGTTCCACGCCTGGAATGCCCAGACCCTGCCGAACCGGGGCTGAAGAGTGACAATCCATTCGGCCAGTTGCCGTGCATCGAAGAATTGTCCCTCCTCCTTAAGACGGTCGGCGCGAATCCACAGGATGTCAACGATGAGCCCGCGGAAAGCTCCCATGGCGACTGTGGCGAAAACAAGCGAGGGCGGTGCGTTCTCCAGAGGCTCATTCCTGACCAGGTTCATCTGCTTGCGCTGCAGGTTTATGTAGTCGAGCTGATTGCCCGCGGTGATAAGCAGCGTTATTCCGATGATAAGAGCTGTCAGGCAAATTATTATGTCACGGGCGCGCATAGAAAGTTTCCGGTTTATGGTGTACCGGGCTATATGGTTATCTTTGCTATTTCTTTAAATTTAAAAATCAGCAGCGAAAACAAAAGTATCACAAACGATTGCAGGCACACTAACAGGGCGGCCATTTTGGCAAGCAGCGACCAGCCAATCAGTCTGGCTGGCACCAGATATGCCGACGGGTTGTACCGGTCTAATCTCGGTATCATCTGGATAATCAGGGCTACAGTGAATTTGTAAATGGTGCCGACATCGGGGCTTAGATAATCGAATGATTCGAGAATGAAACCGCTGATAGCGGCCGTACAGAACACAGCCAGACAAAGCAGGATTGCAACGGGAAAGGACAGAAAAGTTGCCGCGAAGATGCCGATACATGCAAGGAATACGAGCCGTAGGAAAATCATAATAGCGGCCTTGATGAAGTTAGTTGTGTAGCTCTCGGTCTTGTAAAGCAGCTCCAGACCTTCACCAGGCTCAAAGATAACAACAGTGTTGTTTGTGGGCAGGTTGAGAAAAGCTACTTCCAGGTGCCCGTCGGAAGCCACCGCATAAGCGGGCACCTTCAGCTCGTGAAAGGTCCTAATCAGGTCTCTTCTTTTAAAAGGATATATACTGCCCGGGCCTTCCGGAATCATCGGAAGCTGCCGCAAATCGCCGACCAGCCAGGCGCTCTGTATATTCAGGTCAGGCGGATTAACAGAGACATCGTATTTGTATCTGATAAAAAGACTTTGATTGGGGTCGGTTATCCTTATATTGTCGAACTGCCAGCGTAATTCCGTGCCGGGGCCGGCAGCCTGTTTTTCAAGCTTCTTGAGCTGGGTGAGGTTCCTGATGATTTCCCTGTAGCTTACACCTTCGGGCAGCTGCCTTTCTTCTTTGAGCCTTTCGTACAATTGAAGGACCTCAGCGGTGACGTCCGGCTCAGGGGGCTTGATGCTTGCTCGCGCGGTGAAGAACTCATTTTCAAGGGTCTGCATCTGTTGGGCCGTGACGTTATTGTGCACGGGGATGTATCTGGTTATACCATAGATGACGGCGGAAAGGGGAACCAGAAGCAGCAAATCGAGCAGGATAACGCCGAGGAGTTTTCCGATGAGCAGCTCGAAACGGCGAATCGGCTTGGTCAGAACCATGTAGATGCGACGCTGCTTAATATCGTCAGCGAGGCTGTAAGTGGCGACGATGATGGTTAACAGTGAAAGCAGCAGGGACACCAGCCCCAGACTGTAAGTGATAAAACTTTGCAGTTTACCTTTGATTGTGCCGTCACCGGTGACACCAAGCCCCATGACTGGAATAAGAATGATTAGCAGCACTATAAAGGCCGCTGCGATTTTCATGCGAAGTGCCTGGCGTATTGTATTTCGGGCAACCGCCCAGATACTACGCATCAGGCACCTCTGCCTGGTCGGCGTCGGTCTGGTCTTGTTTTTCTGGTTTGTCTTGAGAACCTGTTAGTTGCTCGAGCACGTCGTCGCGGACCTTCCGCGTATCCGTTTCTTTCGTCTCGGTGGGTTCGGATGTCTCGACGGGTTGGGATAGTTGCGGTCCCGAAGCCAGCCTGCCGAGCAGCTCTTTGTCCGGCTCGACGGCGGGTGTTTCAACTTCCGTGGGCTTTTCTGTTTTGATGATAGGTACGCTTTTGTCACTGACATCGGCACTGACGAGCTTATCGAGTATGCTCTTTTGCGCTGCTTCGGCGGCAAGAAAGTCACCTATCATCGTGGTGCTGACGGCGCCGCTGGTTGGAACGGCGCCGGCCTGGGCTTCGGTTACCGTTCTTATAAAGAACGTCTCCAGCTTTTCCATAGGTGAGGTGACTTCGAAATCGGCGTGTTCAGCCTCAATCAGTTTCCTGATGTTTTCAACGGTCCGGTCACTTAGTGTCTGTGAGGTGATTTGTGTCTTGTTACTTTGCTGTAATAACTGTTTGACTTGCCCCTCGGCCTGGATGCTTCCGCCGTAAAGAATCGAGATGCGGTCGCATATATCTTCGACATCGGCCAGAAGGTGACTGCAGAGCAAAACGGTCTTACCTCTTTTGGCGAGTTCAAGGATGAGGTCCTTGATTTGCCTTGTGCCGATGGGGTCCAGGCCTGTCGTCGGCTCGTCGAGAATCAGCAGGTCGGGGTCGTTGATAAGTGCCTGAGCCAG
>CAYSTP010000007.1:0-24962 GCA_964434085.1 uncultured Pirellulales bacterium | reverse complement strand
ACATCAAGAAGATACTGATAATAGGTTCCGGGCCGATTGTCATCGGCCAGGCCTGCGAGTTCGACTATTCCGGGGCACAGGCCTGCAAGGTGCTCAAAAAGGAAGGCTTCAAGGTCGTTTTGGTCAACAGCAACCCCGCGACGATTATGACCGACCCGGAGCTGGCCCACCGTACATACATTGAGCCGATAACGCCGGAGATTGTCGAAAAGATAATCCGCAGGGAACGGCCGGACAGCCTTTTGCCAACCTTAGGCGGGCAGACCGGCCTGAATACCGCTGTCGCCCTGGCTGAGAGCGGCGTCCTTAAAAAGTACGGCGTTAAGATGATTGGTGCGAATCTTCGCTGTATAAAGAAGGCTGAGGAGCGCGACAGGTTCAAGAGAACGATGGAGCAGTGCGGCCTGGAGGTTCCGAAGAGCGGCTACGCCCATTCGTGGGACGAGGCGAAAAAGATAATCGAGCTCGTCGGGTTTCCTGCGATTATCCGTCCGAGTTACACCTTAGGCGGGACCGGCGGAAACGTCGCGTACAATATGGCTGAGTACGAGCAGTATATCCAGTGGGGCCTGAACCTCAGTCCGAAGAACCAGGTCCTGGTCGAGGAATCGGTCGTCGGCTGGAAGGAATACGAGCTGGAGGTGATGCGCGACGTCAGGGACAACGTGGTTATAGTCTGCCCGATTGAGAATCTCGATGCGATGGGGATTCATACGGGCGACAGTATTACTGTAGCGCCGGCGCAGACGCTGACGGACAAGGAATACCAGATAATGCGGGACGCGTCGCTGAAGATTATGCGGGCGATTGGCGTTGAGACTGGAGGGTCGAATATCCAGTTTGCGGTCAATCCCGATAACGGCAGGCTGTATGTGATTGAGATGAACCCGCGTGTTTCGCGCAGCAGTGCGCTGGCAAGCAAAGCCACGGGATTTCCTATAGCGAAGATTGCGTCGCTGCTGGCGGTGGGATATACGCTGGATGAAATACCGAATGATATTACGAAAAAGACGCCTGCGTGCTTCGAGCCGACGATTGATTACTGCGTGGTGAAGTGGCCGAGGTTTACGTTCGAGAAGTTCCGGCATACGAAGGCGGAGCTGACGGTGCAGATGAAGTCGGTCGGCGAGGCGATGGCGATAGGCAGGACGTTCAAAGAGGCGATGCAAAAGGCGATTCGGTCGCTGGAGATAGACCGCTATTCGCTCGACGCCAAACATATCGACGGCGGGTTGACAACATTACAGATTAAAGAGCGGCTCAAGAGGAACCGCTGGGACCGGATATGGTACGTGGCGGAGGCGCTGCGGCGGAAGGTGCCGGTCGAGGAGATATACGAGCTAACGAAAATCGACCCGTGGTTCCTTAATAATATCAAGGACATTATCAAGGTCGAGAAGAAAATAGCATCGACCAGGCTCGGTAAGATGAGCCCAAACTTTCTGCGTAAGGTCAAGGAATACGGTTTCAGCGATAAATATATCGCCGGTAAAATCGGCAGCGATGAACTTGCGGTGCGGAAGAAACGCTTAGCGGCGGGTATAAAAGCGGTTTATAAGACGGTCGATACGTGCGGGGCGGAGTTCGAGGCGCATACGCCTTACCTCTATTCGACGTATGAAGAAGAGTGCGAAGCGCAACCGACAAGTCGGCGGAAGGTCGTTATTTTAGGCGGAGGGCCTAACCGAATCGGGCAGGGGATTGAGTTCGATTACTGCTGTGTGCACGCAGCGTTTGCACTTCGGGAAATCGGGGTCGAGTCGATAATGGTCAATTGCAACCCGGAGACGGTCAGTACCGACTACGATACGAGCGACCGGCTGTACTTCGAGCCGCTGACGTTCGAGGACGTGATGAATATCGTCGAGACGGAGAAGCCCGACGGGGTGATTGTCCAGTTCGGCGGGCAGACGCCTTTGAAATTAGCGGTTCCGTTAGAGAAAGCAGGGGTGAAGATAATCGGGACAAGTCCGGATAGTATCGAGGCGGCCGAAGACCGCAAGCGATTCAATCAATTAGTCAAGAAGCTGGGGTTGACGCAGCCTTACAGCGGGACGGCGATGAGCTATGAGGAGACTTTGAAGATTGCGAAGCGGCTTGGGTATCCGGTTTTAATCAGGCCGAGCTTTGTGTTGGGCGGCAGGGCGATGGAGATTGTGCATGATGAAGCGTCGCTGAAGGCGTGTGTGGCTAACGCGATTGAGGCGTCGGGCGAGCATCCAATTCTTATCGACAACTTTCTTGATGACGCTACGGAGCTGGATGTTGACGCGATATGCGACGGCAAGCAGGTGGTAATCGGCGGGATAATGGAGCATATCGAGGAGGCAGGCGTGCATTCGGGCGACAGTGCGTGCGTGCTTCCGCCGGTTTCGTTGAGCAAGTCGGTGGTTGACCGGATAAAGACGCAGACGAAGCAGCTTGCGAAGGAGCTGAAGGTCAAGGGGCTGATAAATATTCAATTTGCGGTCAAGGATGACGAGGTTTACATACTCGAAGTGAACCCGCGTGCGTCGCGAACGATTCCTTTCGTCAGTAAGGCAATTGGTGTTCCTCTGGCGAAGCTGGCGGCGAAGGTTATGACGGGGATGAGTCTTGATGAACTTGGCTTTACAAAGGAAGTTGAGCGGGATTATTTTTCTGTAAAAGAGGCGGTGTTTCCATTCCTGAAGTTTCCGGGGATTGATACGCTACTTGGTCCTGAGATGCTGAGTACCGGGGAGGTGATGGGTATCAGCAGTGATTTCGGCATTGCATTTGCCAAGAGCCAGATAGCGGCGGGCAATACGCTGCCGACGACGGGAAAGGTTTTCATCAGCGTTAAAGACGCCGACAAACAAAAAAGCGTTCAGGTGACGCGGGATTTAGCTGCGATGGGATTTAAGATTGCGGCGACCAAGGGTACGTGCATCAATCTTATAAATAATAATGTGCCTGCTGAGTTTGTGCTGAAGGTTATTGAAGGTCGGCCTAATGTTGTGGATTTGATAATCAACGGCCAGCTTGATTTGATTATCAATACCACCGTGGGCAAGCAGACAATCACCGATTCGTTCTCGATACGGCGGACGGCGCTCGACAGGCAGGTGCCGTACGTTACGACGATGCGCGGGGCGATGGCGGTGGTCAGGGCGATTGATGCGCTGAAGCGGGAAAAGGTAAGTGTTGAGCCGATACAGCTCTACTACAAAAAATAAAAAGTTAAAAATGAAAATGTAAAACTGTTGGATTCCTGCTTGCGCAGGAATGACAAGGAATTAATGTGAATGCGGTTTTGCTGTTAGAAGACGGGACGGTGTTTAAGGGCAAGTCATTTGGCGCTAAGGGCTGCCGGTGCGGAGAGGTCATGTTCAATACCGCGATGACAGGCTACCAGGAGATACTTACCGACCCGTCGTATCATGAACAGATTATTACGATGACCTATCCTTTGATAGGCAATTACGGGACGAACTCGCTGGACGTGGAGTCACGCAGGATATTCGCAAGCGGATTCGTGGTCAAGGAGTATTGCGAGTATCCGAGCAACTGGCGAAACAAGAATACTCTCAGCGAGTACCTCAGGAAAAATAACGTGGTCGGACTTGAAGGGATTGATACACGCAAACTCGTCAAGCATATCCGCGAGAGCGGGGCGCTGCGCGGGATTATCAGCTCGGAGGAGCTGAGGATAAATTTGTTGAAAGAAAAGTTAGCTAAGTACCCCGGCCTGGTTGACAGGGACATCGTAAAGAACGTGGCGGTCAAAAAGCCTTACAAGTGGGACAAGGGCGTGGTGGACGTAATAAAGGATGAGGAACTCAGGCCGCCGACCAAATACAAAGTAGTGGCCCTGGATTATGGAATCAAGCAGAACATCCTTCGTCTGCTGCGGTCGCACGGCTGTGAGGTTCTGGTGATGCCGGGGCAGTCCACGGCGGAAGAGATTTTGCAGCAGAAGCCTGATGGTGTGTTCCTTAGTAACGGGCCCGGCGACCCAGACCCGATATCTTACGCGATTGACGCGATACGAGATATGTTGGGCAAGGTGCCGATTTTCGGGATATGTTTAGGCCACCAGCTTCTTGGCCTTGCCGTCGGCGGCGAGCGGTTCAAGCTGAAGTTCGGTCATCACGGCGCGAACCATCCTGTCAAGAACCTGAAAACCGGAGCAATCGAGATTACGAGTCAGAACCACGGGTTTTGTATCGACATTGATTCGCTCAAGGACAAGGACGTCGAGATAACCCATATGAATCTCAACGATAATACCTTGGAAGGTTTTCGGTGTAAGAGGGTTCCTGCGTTTTGTGTTCAGTACCATCCGGAGGCGTCACCGGGGCCGCACGATTCGAGGTATCTGTTCGACGAGTTCACGAGACTGATGGATGAATTTTTAATTTTGAATTCTTAGTGTTGAATTGTGGAGTTGCTTCGCGACGAGATTCAACGATTTTTTGACCACGGATTGGCCGGACGAACGCTGTGACATATAAGTATATGCGTATATACTTATATACTCTTTTAATGCCGGGAGCATTGTGGAATTGTGGCGGGAACAAAACCCCACGTAAAACGTGGGGCTAAATATTTCCCTATGGTTCGTCGGCGGTTGGTTGCGATTCTTCGGGTTTTATGTCTTCGAGAATATCGTCGAGCGGCTTGGTGAGGTTTTTAGCCTTCCAGGAAGGCAGTTCATAGACCCAGCTTTTACACCTGGCGTTGAATTTTGCGACGGTGTCACGGGCCAGCAGCTTCGCCTCTTTCTTCTGTAGTTCTTCCTGCGAATCCTCTTTGCTTATGGCGATATTTGCTCCTTCTTTATCAGTGAAGATTGCACTACAAGCTGCATAAGTTTTGCCGTTTGTCTTTGCGAGCTTGAGGATGTATTCGGTTGAGTCCGTCAGCCTGCAGATGTAGGTCCGGTTAAAAGCCAAATTGTTCAACTCAGAGCCTTCCCTGGCAATATCGTCGAATCGCAGAGAGACAAGGGCGTCGAATACCGACCTGGAACGAGAACTTAACTTTTTGCCCTGGGGTAAACCGCCGGTGAGTGTAATTTCGCTGCTGTTGGGTTCTGATTCGAGGGTGTATGTAATACCGTTAGCGTCGGTGACTGTTACGCTGATTATATCCTGGCGTTTTACAGAGATAAGCTGCTGGTCGATGTAGTCCATAGCGCTTGTGCGAATCCAGGGGACATTTTCGCACAGATAGACCCGGTCGGAATCCGTCAGGCGGGCGTAGGCGTCGCCGCCTTCGGTGCGTTTGCCTATAACTACGCCGGTGATTGCGTTGGCGTCTTCGTCAAGAAACCGAACGATACTCTGGGCCTTGTCTTGTGTGACTTCGAGGTCGGGATGGTTCTCGGGTTTGTCGGTAATAAGCTCCTTTGTCTTTATGTCCAGCACTTCGGTGAACAGCTCGTTAATCCGGTCCGTCGTTGCCGGGCAATTGTCCTTTTGACCGACAACAAAGGTCGCGCCGCGTCTTTGCAGATTTATTGACTTGTCGTTCGAGCTTATGACGATGCCCGCCACCTTATCGGGGTCGAGGCCCTGGATTAGATATGTGCGGATTTGCGGCGTTCGGGTGGGTCGATTGGCTATGTAGTGTACGGCGGCGGCGGCGATAACCGCTATTGCCGCCGCTGCGGCAAGTTGAGAAAGCTTTTTGTTGCTCATATTGCAAAGCTCCGTTAGAAACTCGGGCTAACTGTCACTGCCGCCCCTGACGTAGTGCCTTTTCCTTGTGCTTCTGTATATGCCGAGGATTACCGCCACGAGCAGAATAAGAACAGGACCGGGCAGGGTATTGAGGTTCCGCAGCCTGTCACCAAGTTTCTCGATTCCCTGGTATGCGTTTCTTCTTACTTCGCGCAAACGTTTCTCGGCTTCGCGTATTTTCACCTCTAACTCGGCCCTTTTTTGAAGGATTGAGCTGCCGATAACCTCTTCTTCGCCCTGTTTAGCACTGCTGAGGATTTTCTCAAGCTCCCGGCGATAAGCGGCTATTTCGGCGTTGATGGCGTTTTCCTGCTGTTGTACGGACTTTTCGGCTTCGGCTTCGATTTGGTCCACGACCTCGAAATTTCGAGTAAAGGTTCCTCGCGACCTGACGGCGACCAGGTCGGCCGAGCCGCCGAGACTATCAATTGCATTGAGAACGAAATTTGCATTGTCGCCCAGAGCAATCTTGCCGAAGAATGTGTTGTCGTAGGCCATCGCGTCGGTAATAAAATCGACGTCACTGAAGATGATAATCTGGGAATCCTCTTTTGCAACGGTCAGGCCGGTCACTAAATTTGGTTCGGCATTGGGGTCGGATTCGTTTTTAATTTCAATACCGTCGGGAAAGGCCGAGCCGAACCGGCCGCTGACGAGATAGGCCATGTGGACGGGCTCGGCGCCGTCGAAGAACTTATCCATAAGACGCGGCGGGTTTAGCGTCATAAGCTCATAAGGATTGTCAACCGTCCAGGTATTGCCCCGTGATGTTGTACTGACCAGCGGCGTTCGTTCGATATGGATATCGTTGCCTTCGGGCGGGGCTGTTTCCTGTAAGGCGCCTGCAAAAATAACTCTGACTTCATTAAGTTCAGCGCTGATTACGTTATCTTCATTGAAGCACCCATCTGCTCTGGTCAATCCGAGAAATGCGATGATTTTTTCGGGTCTCTGATTCGGGGCTGCCATGAGAGCCAGTTTCCTGTCACCGGCGAAGGTCATATCAGGCATTTTCAGGCCCCAGTTTTTCATTAGCACTTCGAGGTTCGAGCCTCTGTCCGCGTCGGCCTGCATCATGCCCGTCTGCTGCTGAGGCTGGTCGGCATAGCAGTATGGGTCAACGAATACAATAAGGCGGCCGCCGTTAAGAACGAACTGGTCGATAGCGAAGAGAGTTTTTTCCGGAAGGTTCTTGGGATGAACCACGAGCAGAATATCGACACCTTCGATTTTGTCGGTCTGCGGCTCTATTGTCTTTACGTTGTATTTTGTGCGTATCTGTTCGATGATTGTCCACGGGCCGGGCGGCCGGCGTCCCTGCATCATCATCATCCGTGCCATGTATTCACTGACTTCGCCCATGACCGGCAGTGAGCTCAGGACGCCGATGTTTTTCTTTTCGCGCCTGACGGCGGTGTCAATCAGATAGCTGATATCGTATTCGACGAAGTTCTGCCGGTCGGGCGAGAAGAGCGGGATGGTTTTAGTGACGCCGAACGGCGTTTGTACTGCCAGGCCGAAGATAAAACTTTCTTCCTGGCTCATGGGTATTCGTCTCAGACCGTAGCGCATTGCGTCGGCCTCTTCGTCGGTGAACGGGCGAGGGTCAATCACTTCGAGCTGCACCATCCCTTTGGACTGCGAGACGTATTCATTCAGGAGGGACTCGATAAAGGACGCGTAGTTATTAAAGAATCGAATCTGGTCCGGCCCTTTCATTGCCGCGGTTCTGGTGTAATAAAGTTTCATCTTTATCGGCTGATTAAGCCCGGCGATAATGGCTTTGGTTCCGTCCGACAGCGAGTAGAGTTTCTGGTCGGTCACATCCAGACGAACTTTTCCGAGCAGGTCCCGGGAGATGCTGACGGCACTGCACATGATGACGGCTATAAGAACGACCGCAATGATAACTTTTATAGTTCTTTTGGTCATCCGGCCTTCCTTTCATCGAGAACGACCATGCAGGCGGTAATCCAGGCGATTATGAGAAAGACGAAATACAGGATGTCACTAAGCTGGAGCAATCCCTTCTGCAGGGATTCGTAATGGGCCAGGAGAGACAGGCTTTCGACAACCGACAACAACGAGGCGGGCAGAAAATCGGCAAGGTAATTTAACGTGGACGGCATCGACGCATAGACCAGCACGGCCAGGGCCGCGACGGAAAGGATAAAACTAATAACCTGGTTTTTGGTGAGCGCTGAGAAGAAACAGCCGACCGCCAGAAACGCACCGGCCATAAGCAAAGCGCCGAGGTAACCGGCGAGGATGACACCGATATCGGGCGAGCCGAGGTAAATTACGGTCAGCGGCATCGTGACGGTCGGCAGCAGGGCGATAAGCAGAAACAGCCAGGCGGCAAAAAACTTACCAAGCACGGCCTGAGGAACCGTAACAGGCAGGGAAAAGAGCAGCTCAATCGAACCGGATTTTTTTTCTTCAGCCCAAAGTCGCATGGCTACACAGGGCACCATGAATACGAACAGCAGAGGCATGTTTCTAAAGAGCAGGCCAAGGTCGGCCTGGCGAAGTTCAAAGAAGCCCTGCCGGAACGGCAGATAGCCGGCAAAGAACAAAAAGATAACGAGAAAGACATAGGCTACAGGTGTCGTGAAATAGCTTTTGAACTCTCTTTTGAATACCGCCGTCAACGCGCTCATTTACAGATACTCCGCATAGAGAGATTATCACGCACTTTTTCTTGTAGTAATTTTTCTGAATACTTCGTCAAGGCCGCAGTTATGCTCGGCTTTGAGTTTTTCCGGGGTGGAGTCAACGAGGAGCCTGCCTTTAGCGATTATTATAGTACGTGCGCAAACGGCTTCGACCTCTTCGAGGATGTGAGTGGAGATGACGATGCATTTGTCTTTGGCCATGCTTGTAATCAGCCGGCGTACTTCGTATTTCTGGTTCGGGTCAAGGCCGTCTGTCGGCTCATCCAGAATCAGGACCGGCGGGTCGTGGATAAGGGCCTGGGCCAGGCTGACCCTTCGGCAGTATCCTTTCGAGAGCGTCTCGATAGTCTGATGATAAACCGATTCAATGGAGCACGTCGAGACTATTCGGTCGAGTGTTTTTTTTCGGTCTTTGCCTTTAATTTTTCTGACGTCGCAAATGAAGTTCAGGAACGCCGCGACGGTCATTTCGCCGTAGGCGGGCGCGTTCTCAGCGAGATAGCCGACGCAACGCCTGACGGCGACAGGCTCTTTTACAATGTCATGACCGCAGATGTCGGCGGTACCGGAATCAGGCCTGAGAAAACATGTGAGCATACGCATGGCGGTGGTCTTGCCGGCGCCGTTGGGGCCCAGAAAGCCGAGCACCTGGCCCTTTTCGACGTCGAAAGAGACCGAATCGACGGCGACGATGGGCCCGAACGTCCGACGAAGCTGCTTTACGCTAATCATATCAGCCTCCACTAAAAAACGCGTATATGTTCTGGGAAGGCGCTCTAAGCATTCCGATTGCCAGAAACGGAGCATTATAATAATAGTTTCTTGGAGGTCAAGGCCGCGGGGCGCGCAAAAAGTAACCCCCGGTTTGGGGAGGGCCGAGGGTTAGGATTGAGGGATTAAAAAATCTGGGGTAAGGAGCCAGTAGTTATACTAATTACAAGGACATTAAATTGCTCCGAAGTCGGCTGAGTTATCGAGCCTGCCGCTCACATTCCCGTTCGCCGGCCAGGGCGGCAACGGCCTGGTCCCTGTCTTCGGCGAATTCGAATATCCCGTCGAAGCAGGTAACGGCGAAGATATCTTTTGTAATTGCTGAGACATTTACAAAGATTAGCCGCCTGCCGGCCTCGGCAACGATTTCTCGGACCTTCAGGAACCCGGAAAGCGCCATGGACGTCATAATATCGACTTTGGCGAAGTCGATGACCACGTCGCTGTCAGCGCCGCAGCGGAGGACATCCATAAGCCTGTCGAGCTCGGCCCGGATATTGGGTTCGGGCGGCAGCTCAACCATGATTATGCCTTCCGAGTAATTACAAATCGCCATTTATCTGTCCTTTCCCTTGTAGTTTTTTGTCCCTTTTACCGGCAGATGTATCGACAGCAGTCCAAGCGGGGTTAAGCAGAATTCAGCCGAACTGTGAAAATTTTCTGTACTCTGGATAGTATGACTCTAAAAATGGGGAATTTGACTATTTGCGTATTGGAAAGTACAATTATCGGGTCAACTCTATTTGCGGTCTGTTAGGCCGTTCTGGAGGTTTGTAAGCTCGTGTTTTTGCTTATACCTTACCACGTTGATGTTCCGTATGAGCGCAGGCCTTTTGCCAACTGGCTAATACTGGGGCTGATGGTAGCGGTTTTTTTCCAGGAGATTGCCGTTTCAATCAAGTACGGCTTTGAAATAACCTACCAGCAGCAGCAAGGCGAACAAGCCCAGAGTGATTCGGGAGGTTCGGCCCAGGAGCAGGGCGGTGATGAAAAGGTCGAGATTAAACATCCGTTGAGCTCGTGGATACTTCACGGCTGGAATATCCAGGGGCTGATTGGGCACATGTGGCTTCACAGCGGTCCTCTGCACCTTTTGGGCAATATGCTGTTCTTGTGGCTGTTCGGCAATGCAGTTTGTTCCAAGGTCGGCAACAAGTGGTTTCCGCTGATGTATCTTGGGTTTGGATTCGCGGCGGCGGCGACACATTTGATTTTCGAGGGGGGGCCGGCGATGGGCGCCAGCGGCGCGATAAACGGTGTTGTGGGGATGTTTCTTGTTTTTTTTCCGGAAAACGATACGAGCGTTGTATTTACCTTATTTTTTATTTACTGGAGACGATTCCACATATCGAGCTACTGGCTCATATTACTTTGGTTTGTGTTTGATATATGGGGAGCAATGACAAGCATAGACAATGTCGGCTATTTCGCGCATATAGGCGGCTTTGCAGCGGGGTTCGTCCTTGCGGTATTCATGCTCGAGCGCAAGTGGGCGACAATGGAAGAGTATGAAAAATCCCTGCTGGAGCTTGTCGGTTTGCACAAAAGAAAATCGATGTCCGACAGGGAATATCTCGACCCGAACTTTGCGTACTTACAGGAGCAGGCCCAGGAAGCGGCGGCGGCCGCTGCCGGAAGCGATGTTGCGCCTTCTCTTGCGGCGGATTCGCTGTTGCCGGAAGTTTCCACAAAGCCGCCGCCTGTAATGCAGCAGCCGGTAGAGGTTCCGGCGCAGGGGCAGATTGAAGTTCAGCCGGAATTCATTAAGGTGTTCTGCTCGTGCGGTAAGAGGGTCAAGTTTCCGGTGAAATACGCCGGCAGGACGGGACGCTGCCCCCAGTGCGGCAGGGCGATTGTGATTCCGGATGCGGCATGCAGTCCTGCAACAGAATCAGCTATGCAAAGCAGTGCAGGGGATGGTATGATTCGCTTTAGCTGTAAGTGCGGCAAGAAAATCAAGGTGCCGAGCGAGTACTCGGGTAAAACCGGAAAATGCCCGCAGTGCCATGCGAAAATTATAATACCTTAATGTGAAGGGATTCAGCGATGTCGGAAGTTCCACCGGTTCTATTATCAGCCATAGTGTGCGACAGGGTCATTTTTGACAGGCTTACCGGCATGCCGAGCCTGATTAATATTTTGCAGACCCTCAATACACCGAAGTTTCCGGTGCGAAGCGAACAGCTTGTTTTCTTTTGTGAATTGACCAACGGCCACGGCAAAACGCAGACTAAGGTCCGCCTGGTGGATGTATCGGAGAGCCCCTCGGAAGATGAACGGGTGGTATTTGAGAAGTCGGGGACGGTTGAGTTTAAGGATGTAAAACAGGTGCTGTCACTTGCCGTGGCTCTTCAGGGGCTTGTCTTTGAACATCCGGGCGAATACAGGTTTCAACTCTTCGCCGGCGAGCAGTTGCTCGGAGAAAGAAAAATACTGTGCAGACAGGTGACTATCAGACGGCCCCAGGACGGAGGCGGCCCGGCTACTATCTGAAAACAACAAATATAGATGGTTTTCAACGACAGTGTCACGGTCGCTGCCTCTATCATCAATGTTCGCCGTTTCTCTTTAGATTTGGTCTTTGCAAAGACTTAGGTACAATTACAAGGCGCGCCGGGACGCCGGTCGCTTGACATGTTTTAGAGGCGGGCGTATGATTTGTTTAAATTTTACTATTGGGAGCCCCTATCATGGCCAAAAAGAGCTGGGAGAAGCGGCTTGGCGGTAAACCGGATAAACGAATGGTCGATTTTGTCGAATCGCTCATCGTTGATAAGCGGCTCTATAAATACGACATCGTTGGCTCGATTGCGCATGCTCAGATGTTGGCTGAGAGCGAGCTGCTAACCAAGGCCGAGTTCAACAAGATTAAGACGGCGCTGCTGGAAATAGCAGAGGAAATAGAAGCGGGCAAGTTCAAATTCGACAAGACTTATGAAGATATACACATGGCGATTGAGGCGGCGCTGATAGAAAAGACGGGAGACGCCGGAAAAAAGCTGCATACAGGCCGAAGCCGGAACGACCAGGTGGCTACGGATATACGATTATGGCTGCGCGACCGGATAGAAATCCTGCAGGACAAGATTACAGAGCTGCAGAAGACGTTCGTCAGGCAGGCCGAAAAGTATGTTAAAGATGTTATGCCGGCATACACACATCTGCAGCGTGCCCAGCCGATATCGATAGCGGCATATCTGCTCAGTTTTGTTGAGCAGTTCGAGCGTGACTTTGTGCGATTAGGCAACTGCCGTCGTTTGCTCGATGTCAATCCGCTCGGCAGCGGGGCGGTGGCTGGTTCGACACTGAAGCTCGACAGGGAAAGTACGGCGAAGCAGTTGGGTTTTGTCCGAATCAGTCGTAACAGTCTCGATGTGGTCAGTGACCGTGACTTTGCCGCTGAGTTTATCTTCGACTGCGCCCTGATTGCGTCGCATTTGTCAAAATTGGCGGAGGATTTGATTATCTACTCGTCGAGTGAATTTGGCTTGGTACAGATAGCGGACAGCTTCTGCACAAGTTCGAGCATGATGCCGCAGAAAAAGAACCCCGATGCACTGGAGCTTATACGCGGCAAGTGCGGAGCTGTTTATGGTTCACTAATGGCGATGCTGACGATACTCAAGGCACAGCCGAGCGGTTACAACCGGGACCTGCAGGAAGATAAGGTGCACATATTTACTGCAAGTGATACCGTCGAGGCGTCGGTTGATATGGCGGCGGCGATTATCAGTAATATGAAGTTCGACACGAAGAAAATCACGGCCGGTCTGGATGCAGGCTATATGGACGCGACTGCGCTGGCGGAATACATAGTATCAAAGGGCGTTGCATTTCGACAGGCCCACGGGATTGTCGGGCGGTTAGTGGCACAGTGCGAAGACAAGAACAAGCCGCTTAACAAGCTCAGCATCAAGGAATTAAAATCGGCCTGTGCGGTTATAGACAAGGATGTTTACGATTGTCTGGGGGCCGCGGAGGTTGCACGCAGCTATGTTACAGAAGGCTCGGCGGGCGTAAAGCAGTCCAAACAGCAGGTCGAATTCTGGAAGAAGGAACTGGCGGGGCGATGAGTGCTGAAAGTGCCAGAGGTGCGGGCGAAGACGAAATCACCGCGTGGTTTGCCGAGCAAAGCAATCTTCCTGCCGACAAATTTCCCATAGGTATCGGCGACGACATGGCCGAGGTTATACTGGCCGATGGTGCGAGCGTCCTGATTACGACAGATATGCTGCTGGACGGAGTGCACTTCGATTTGAGCAGGACCACGATTGAGCAGGTCGGCTATAAGTCGATAGCGGTCAGTCTGAGTGATTGTGCCGCTATGGCGACTGTACCTGTGGCGGCGGTGGTCGCGGCGGCCTTGCCTAAAGGCTTCGGACAGGCACATCTCAAGGAGCTTCACGCGGGAATTCGTCGGGCAGGCGACAAGTACGGCTGCTCATTAGTCGGGGGTGATATAACAAGCTGGCCGGGCAAAGACAAGCTGGCAATCAGTGTGGCAATGCTCAGCAGACCAGCGAAGAATAAACCGATAAGACGCAGCGGCGCGAAGGCAGGCGACGTTATCTGTGTTACCGGTTCACTTGGCGGTTCGAGATTCGGCAAACATCTGGATTTTGAGCCGCGGGTAAACGAGGCACTGCGGCTGGCTGAGCTGGCCAAGATTAATTCTATGATTGATATAAGTGACGGCCTGAGCAGCGACCTGAATCGTATCTGTAATCAGTCGAAAGCCGGGGCAATTGTAGAGGCTCAGAAAATTCCGATTGCCCAAGCTGCGAAGAAATGCGGCGACCCATTGAAGGCGGCATTGAATGACGGCGAAGATTTCGAGTTGCTGTTTACACTCACCCATGAGGAATTCAAAAAACTGCAAAGCCAATGGGATATGAACCTGGAAATAACAGAAATCGGCACAATCACGAAAGAATTTGGTATGCGTATCAAAATGCCGGACGGGACGATTAGTGAATTGAAGCCTTTGGGTTATGACCATCTAAGCAGGGAATAAATTGGTAATGGAATTTGAATTTATTTCCAAATCGCCGCAGGAGACAATCGAGTTCGGAGAGAAACTGGGCAAACGTCTGCAAGGCTCGGAGATAATAGGTCTGGTCGGGCCGCTCGGCAGCGGCAAGACGCATCTTATAAAAGGGATAGCGGCGGGGGCAGGTGCTGAGCATGCACAAAGGAATGTCAATAGTCCTACCTTTGTAATCGTCAATGAATATCAGGGCCGACTGAGCATATATCATATCGACGCCTACCGGCTGAATTCCACGGCCGAGTTTGAGATGCTGGGGTTCGATGACTACTGCAGGCCGGACTGCGTCGTTCTCATCGAGTGGGCCGATAAGATTTTGCCGGCCCTCGATGGGGTGGACTTAATTAAAATTGAGCTTTCACATCTGGCCCGCAACGACAGGTCAATAAACATATCCAACGCACCGGACTATCTTATAAAAGACCCTTGATTGTGAAGGTCTTTTTGCGAGCGGGGGTTTTTATTTCTTATATTTTCTTTGGAAGCATCAACCGTATTTAGGGTGCATAAAGAATGAGTTTTTCGGACTTAAGTTTGAAACCTGAATCTTTTGTTAAGTATCAAGTCGATAATTTGCGAAGTGTCTGCGAGCAATTTCAAATTATTTTGGAGGGTTTTACAGGATTAGCAAAGGGATTGACGAGGATTAAGTCCCGCTCAGAAAGGGACGATACTGGAGAGGGTTCCCGCAAAGCGGGGTCCCAAAAGCAGTAGGTGCGTTTTGGTTAAGTCAAAAACAGGACAACAATTTTAAGGGGTGAAATGATGAAGGCTAAAAGAGGGTTCACACTGGTCGAAATTCTGATAGTGGTCGTGATTCTCGGTATCCTTGCGGCTATCGTGATTCCGCAGTTTACCGGCGCCAGCACAGAGGCAAAGGAGTCCAGTCTGGTCAGCGACCTCCAGACCATCCGGTCTCAGATTGAGCTGTATAAAATTCAGCACAATGACATACTGCCGGGTGAGATACTCAATGCTGACGGAAGCATAACCGCCGCTTCAGCGGCAACTTTTGTCAATACAATGTGCCTTAAGACAGATCAGTACGGTAATGTTGGGACAGCTGCTGTGAATAGATTTGGGCCCTACATGCAGAAGGTCCCGGCAAATCCGTTCAGTAATGCAACGGCCACTACCGTAGCCGGACTTTCTGAAGATGCTTCGAGCGTCGCTGTTGGCGCATCCAAGCTGGCTGCTGGTGGCAGTACTTCGGGATGGTATTTTGTCTGCGCAGATAATACCGACCCTGACTATGGTCTGTTCCAGGCCGCTGACCCTTTGGCCAGCGAGGTTGACGGTACTGACCACGTCGACTACTAATTTGGGTTCCCGCCCGTCGAGAGCCTCAGGGCCGAACGGCAAAGCGGGGTCCCTCTGACGAAAGCTATACTGCTCGAAGAGAGCATTTCGTAAACAAATCGGGGCTGAGCGGTTTTGCGAAACTGCTCAGCCCTTTTCAAGAGTGGCTGGAGGCGGGGATGAAATTGAAAGTCAGCCTATCTTATTTGCGGATTGTGGTAATAGCTTTGGCCCTTGGGCTGCTGGCGAAGATGGTGGTTCCGGAATCCAGCCAGGCAGGCATCGAGAGCAACACGACCGAGCTGATAGAAGCACTGGTTAAGATACGAGCGAGTCTTGACCTTTACCGTGCCCAGCACGACGGCCGGTTGCCTGCGACGAACAGCAGCGATGAGTTTGAGAAGGCTTTGACGCAAAGGATTGGTCAGTATGGGCCTTATATGAAAGAGATTCCGGATAACCCTTTCAACGGTCTTGATACGGTGCGATTCGACGGCGCCCCGGCCGGGGCGAACACCGCGGGCTGGAGACTGGATACACAAACGGGAGTTTTTCAGGCCGATAACGACTCGGCCTATGCGGCATTATAAATGAATATTAGACACGGATTTACACTGATTAACACTGATTTATAAGAAATGAATCGTCGATAGATGATTCCCTTAGTGTTCATTCGTGTTAATTCGTGGTTAAAGAATATGAAACGAACGTCGGGTAAGAAGACGGGGGGCTTTACGCTGGCCGAAGCAATGATAGCCACGGTGGTGCTGGGCATTGCCGCGGCTGGTGTGCTTATGCCGTTTGTGGCAGGCGCCCGGACCCGAGCGGAAGGGCAGCGTCGAACCTTAGCGGCGAAACTTGCAAGCGACCTAACCGAGCGGATAGTGGCAACGGATTTCGACCTGATTGTAAGTGCCTACGGTTCGTACACTGAGGACCAGGGCCAGGTTAAGGATATGACCGGGGCGATATTCAGCGACCCCGTCTATGCGAATTACAGCAGGACGGCCCAGTGTGCTGATGTTTATGTTGAACCTGAAAGCGGTGATCCTGAAATTGAACCTGTTTTCATTCGTGCTGCCGTCAAGGTTTATTATAAAGGCGCAGAGGTGGCTTCAGTTAGTCGCCTGATTTCAAAATGAGCAGATACAAGAGATATAATGAAGCCGGGCTTACCCTGGTTGAGCTGCTGGTTGCTCTGATGGTGGGCAGTATTATCTTTGCAGCCGTGGCGACACTTGCGTACGCGATGGGAAATGCACAGAAATCGAGTGAAGAACTCAGCAGGTGTCAGGCACAGATTCGATACGCGACACTGCGGATATCGGAGCTGGTCCGTTATGCGAAATTAGTAGTTCAAAGCGGTTCGGATGATTTGGTGATATGGCGGGCGGATGACGATGCAGACGAGATAATCGATCCGTCTGAACTGGTATATATCGAAGCGGGGACCGGCAGAAATCATATTTATATCCTGGAATTTCCGGATACGGCTGGTGAAGTTTTGCTTACGGCATTGAAAGACGGCAGCGCAAAGGCGTATCTCACCGGCTCGTATAATGAAAGGAGAACGCAGGTTTTACCTCAGTGCAGCAGCGTTTCGTTTTACCCGGATACGATAGATGAAAATACCGTCTTTGTAGGTATCGGGTTCGATTTGGATGAGGCCGGTGCGACAAGGCATTATGAAATAACGGCTGCTCTGCGATGCAGGAATGATTAGACACGGATTAACACTGTTTTAATTTTAGACACGGATTTACACGGATTAACACTGTTGATTAAAGAAGAAAAAAAATTGAGTTCGCGCAGAGGTGCGGCGCTGCTCGTCGTGCTCGGTATCGTTATGGTGATAACGGTAGTGGCATTTGCGTATCTTTCGCGCAGTGACGGCGAACTGGCGTATGGACATAATATGCTGCTGCGGACACAGGCTGATTATCTGGCCGAGTCGGCGCTGGAGCATGCGCGCGGCCTGATTCTAAATCCGCAGGAAACAAGCGGCGAATACTGGACGGGTGCAACGTCGCAGCAGCTCGAACCGGGGGATTTCTACTACGACGTCAGTATTGGGCCGAACGAGTTCTTTTCAGGAGATACCCGCTGGTGCAATTATGATATAAGCTGTCAGGCCTATAAATTAAACGGCGGCGAACGAACAGCCCAAAGTAATCTCGAAGCACTGTTGCAATTAAATCCCTGCATTGCATACTGGTCGAACAGCACTTCCTTTCAGCAGTTGTCAGATGCGGTTACGATTAACGGCGATGCCGCGGGCGATTTGATAAATTATGGAACGATTACCGGAGAAGTTTACCAGATAAGTGAATTGTCTCTCGAGTGGCCTCGGGTCGATGCAAATGACTTTCTCAGCAATTATTCGGCGCAGGTACAGACGATTGGTTCGCCGTCGATAGGCCCTTATAGTTCTTCCGGAATATGCCATCGCACGGGAGACCTTGAGATTACAGATAATGTTCAGATAACGGGTATGCTCATAGTTGAGGGTAATTTGCAAATCAGTGGTGCCGGTAATCTCGTACGAGCAAGCAAAGCTCTGCCGGCGATGCTGGTAACGGGCGACCTTATAATCGAGCAGGGAGCTGCCGTTGATATCGAAGGTCTGGCGGTGGTCGAAGGCCGAGTCAATATCAGCGTCGGCTGTGAAGATGTGAATGTCGTCGGCGCGTTTTTTACAAGAGGGGGCATAGTTGAAACAATCAAAGACTCGACCAACGGGCTGAATGCGATTATACACGGCGAGCCTGTATGTGTGCTCGAAGACGGGCGTACGGCAATTAGTTTCGACGGCTTCGACGATTATGCACAGACTAGCGACAGTTCCGATGAACTTCAAATAATTAATGATTATACTTTAGCTGTGTGGGTCAAAGCGGATTCGTCGCAGAAATCATGGGCAGCGATTATTTCGAAAACCGACCCTGACGGTTTGACCAATCACTGGACGCTGCAATTTGACAGCAGCAATCCCAGAAAACTTGTTATTCACCATCCATTCGGCACTTGGAATACTGGAATCACAATCAATGATATTAAAGGCGAGTGGCATCATATCGCCGTCACCAGAAGCGGTAATACGATGACGTCATATCTCGACGGCGTTCCCAACGGGGATACATGGAATGCCGTTCCAAGTTCGGGCAACGGGCATCTTAACATCGGGGTCAACAGGACCGCAAGTGATTCATATACCTATAACGGTTTTATAGACGATGTGCGGATATATAATCAGGCGCTCGATGCGAATGATTTTAATGATGTAATGAACGGTCTGGAAGTTGCGGGCGGTCTTATAGCGCATTGGAAACTTGACGAGGACGGACCACATAATGTTACGATAACAGCGGCTCCGGCAAAGGCCGCTGTATGGTGTTGGTCAGCTTCCGGCCAGCGCAAAAAATGGGCGCAGGCAGCCGGGGCGTTTTATAAAGTGATTAGAAGGAATTAAAGGTCGAACTGCAGCAGGTCCGTTTTGGGGTTTGCTTATCGGCCTAAAGCATATCTTAAACAGAAAATTTAGAAGTAGCTCAAATCAGGTATTTCACACATCTTGGCCCGTTTTGGACAAACGGGGCGACAACTGGTTTTAACGTTTCTAATGATTGTTTCGGCGAGTGTAGTTTAGACGGGCTTTTTTCGCGCTGATAACGGGCAGGACACAATAATGAAATTTGACTTTGGTCAGATAAAGACAAGTGGTTTTCGGCCGTTGCTGGTGAACATATATCCCGTGGCTGAAAAGGGGTTTTTAAGTATGAAAACCGTGGATAAAGGCCTGTTCGGAAAGGGTCGAAATACACATCGAATCAGGGTTGATTCTGCGCATAGATTCGGCAAGGCCATCACGGAAAGGGTGCTTAATATGAATCATTTACAGGTTAGACAATCTGTTTTGCGGGCCAGGCCCGGGGCGTTGCGCGGGTTCACGCTTGTGGAAGTGATACTTGTTGTCGTGATACTTGCAATCGCGGCGATGATGGCGATTCCGTTCGCGACCAGCGGTGCGAGCACGCAGTTGAAAAGTGCGGCTACCATTATCGCGTCCGACCTCGAGTACGCCAAGAGCATGGCCATAAGCAGGGGCAAACAATACTCGGTAGTTTTTAACACCGGCGCAGAGAGTTATCAAATCGAGGATGTCAATGGTGTTGTAATCGACCATCCGATTAAAAAAGGTCCCAATACTTACGTAGTCAATTTCGCCAAGGACAGCAGGTTAAGTCAAGTGAAAATTTCAAGTGTGGATTTCGACGGGACCGTGACCGTTAGTTTCGATTATCTTGGCAGCCCGCGCAGAGCCGACGACGGCTACCTGAATACCGGCTCGGTTACTCTAAGTGCCGGCGGTGCGACGATGACGGTCAACGTCGAGCCGGTGACAGGTTATATAACGATATCTGATTAGGACGTATGTGGTGATTAGTTTCGGTTTCACAAACAGGAACACTCTTCCAATCGGCCTGGACATCGGACACGGCTGGATAAAGATGGTCCAGCTTGTTCGGGGTGAGCGACTTTCGGTAAAAGCGATAGAAAAATCGCGTCTCGATGAGGAACCGGAGGATAATCCACAGCAGTACCGCCAGAAGATTGTCTCGGCCATTAAACAGATGCTCGCCAGAGGCAGGTTTGAGGGCATGGATGTAGTAACGGCCCTTGCGAACGAGAAGCTGGAGGTAACAAGTCTGCGTCTGGCTCAGATGGATGAGCAGGAAACTGAATCGGCCGTCATGGACGAAGCTAAGGAGCGGTTCGGTCTGAATTCCGAGCAGGACGTTATCCGGTATCTGCCGGTCGGACAGGTCAAGCAGGCAGATGACCTCCGGAATGAGCTGGTATTGTTTGCCGCCGCAGGCGGCGCCATCAGGGAGCACATACTGATGTTGGAGCAGGCTGGACTGGTTCCCGTCGGTCTTGATGCAATACCGTGTGCACTGTTCAGGTGCTTCGACCGTTTGTTCCGTCGCGGGGAAGATTGGCAGCAGACTCTGGTTTTTGTGGATGTCGGCCAGTGCTACACGACGGTAGTATTCGGCAGAGGCGGCGAGTTGGCGTTTGTTAAAGAGATACCGATTGGCACACAAAGGTTCGATGAGGAAATAGCAGACAAGCTCGGTGTTACACCTGCTGAGGCGCAGGTGCTCCGTGCCGGCCTGCGGGCCCAGAGAAAAGCGGGCGAAGCACGCCCCGATGCGGACCAGGGCGGCACGGCTGTGGCGGTTCAGACCGCGCTGGACGTATCGACACGACAGGTAATAGTCGATGCCGTCGAGGCGATATCACAGGAGCTGGCCCGGGAAATAAGCCTGTGCTTCAGGTATTACACGGTGACATTCAGGGGCAAGCGCGTCGAGCGTGCGGTTTTTGCCGGCGGAGGGGCCTATGAAAACATTCTGCTTAATGTATTGCGGCGACAATTGACGGTGGAAGTGGAAATCGCCGAGCCGTTCAGAGGTTTCGATATGACCAACGTCAATTTTACAAGTGACCGGCGCGGCAGTCACTGTGAATGGACCGTGGCTGTCGGTCTGGCGCTGAAAGGCCTGGCTGAATAAAGAAAGCGCAGAATCGATTATGAAAGATATAGACCTGCTTCCAGAGTGGTATACCAGCGGCAAGCGAAAGCAGCAGAGCCTGCACAGCCAGTACGTGGTGCTGGGTGTGGTCGTTGTGGTTATGATTGTGTGGAATTTCATAGCCGCCGGCTCTTTGTCCTCGGCCAGGGCTCAGCTCGACAAAGATAAGCGCGAGTGTGTCCAGGCCCAGGCTGTTCTCGAGCAGGCACAGCAGATGACCGACCGAATCGAGAACCTCAAGAAAAAGGCGAAGCTGCTTGATGATATAAATTCGAGGATAGACATTGCCGGCGTGCTGAGTGAGATGAGCTTTCTGGTCGATGGAAAGATTGTGCTCAGTGACGTCAGTTTCGAAGCCGGAAAGTTCGCAACAGGTAAAGATAAGAGTTTTTCTGCGTCCGGTATTCGCGTGGCGGGGTCGGCTTCAAGGAAGGGTAATGCCGAGTATTTCGGTGATGTCAGGTTTGCCGTGACACTTCGCGGTATTGCGGACCAGACTTCCGACGTCGGCAAATTTGTACGCAGGCTGGAGGAATCGGACTATTTCCGTGATGTTTCACTGGCGTTTTCCCGCAGTAAGAACATTAGAATCGCAGCCGGGCCCAGTAATGACCAGCGCCAGGTAAGTGAGTTTGAGATTAGCTGTTACCTGGCCAATTATCGGATTGAGTAATGCAGTTTCGAGTTAAACAACAGGTTCTGGTTCTGATTGGTGCGGCGGTCCTGGTGATCGGGTTTGTCGTTTTCCGATATTTGCCGTTGTACAAAAACTCTGCATCCTTGAAGAAGGAGCAGCTCTCGCATGAGGTCCTGATAGGACGGGCGCAGGTAAAAAAAGCCGAACTGCCGAATCTGCAGGTACGGCTCGACGAACTCGCAGACAAGCTCGCTGACTTTGATTCCAGGATACCTTACGACACGCAATTGGGACAGTTCCTCGGCAGAGTTGCCGCACTGATGGATGAGCACAAACTGACCGAGCAGCAGATTGCGCCGCATGACGATATAGAATCCGGACAGCTTGTCTGCACGCCGGTAACAATGAAATGCAGGGGCCGGCTCGACCAGATTCACAGATTCTGCCAGTCACTTCAGGGACTGGACAGGGCCGTGCGGATAGAGAAGTTTCGTCTCGTAAATGACTCAGAATACCGCGGCCTGCTTCGGATGGAAGCCGAAACCGTTATATATCACAGGGACCAGACGAGCCGGGGCTAAAAAGTAATTATCAGATACAGATAAACAATGAGAATGAACGCTGACAAAACAGATAATGGATTGAATCGGCTGCTTAATAAACTGGCGGCTGATAAGAAGAAAGCCATCATAGCCGCCGCTCTTGTAGTGCTGATGATATTCATGTGGGTCCGGCTGCTCGGCGGAAAGGGGCCGCAGTCGGCCCGGGCGGCGATGGTTCCGCAGGTGACGGATGAGAATCTGGAATCCGCTGCGGCAAAACTGAAAGTTATGTTTGTAGAACTGCCGTACATCGAAGGCAGACACGACGTCCTTGCAAGGGATTTCTTCAGAATGGACGGGCAGTTTTCCGGTGCGGACCAGGCAAGTATTGTCTCGACGGACACAGGTAAAGATGGAGCACGAGAAGTGGCTCAGGGTCTGAGGCTCGACGCGATAAGTATGGGGCCGCAGCCCGAAGCATTTATCAATGACAGGTTAGTGAAGGTTGGCGAAATGGTTGTTGTTGAAGGTTCGAAATCGTACCAGTGTCAGGTCAAGTCGATTAGAGCCAATTCAGTGATTGTGAAATATGAGGAAACAGAAATTGAATTGAAATTAAAGCAGCCTGATTAGGCTGCCCAACGGTTTGAGGATTAAGCCCATCAAGATGGTTTGACGGGCATTTAGTTAGGAGATTAGTCATGAGTGCAAGTGTAATATCAAACAGATTAGCGAAAATAAACGGACGATTTATCGTCTGGACGCTGGCGGCTGTCCTTGCTGCGGCTATGGCGGTCGGCGACGTTGATTCGACGGTTAAAGAAGATGTTTATGCGGCGGAAGTGATTCCGAGCGCCGGTGCTGCCGAAATGCCTGAAGAGGCTGTTGAGCAAATCCAGCCTGGCCCGGCCATACAGTCGCTCAGCTTCAAGAAGGACATGAGCATAAGGGACGCTCTGCGCTTCCTTTCCGCGAAGTACCAGAAGAACATCGTGCCCTCGGCAGGTGTTGACGGTGTAGTGACTGTGACAAGCCTGTATGATGTGACCTTTGAGCAGGCCCTGCAGGCGATTCTCGGTTACGGATTCAAGTACGACGAGGACGGAAACTTCATCAGGGTTTACACCGCGGAGGAATTCAAGAAGGTTAAGGAAGACCCGGACAGGATGGAGCAGCGCGTTTTCACCCTGTATTACGTAAACTCCACCGAGATGAGAAAGCTGATTGCTCCGGCATTGAGTGCCAGTGCAATCGTCGCGGCCTCGACCGCGGCCATGCAGGACACCAAAGCCGGCGACGGCGGCGACAGCCTGGCGATGCACGACACCCTGGTTGTTTACGATTTTCCGGAGAAGCTCAAAAGGGTGGCGAAGATGATTGACGATATAGACGTTCGGCCGCCGGCCATATTGATTGAGGTGACAATCCTCGAAGCACAGCTCAAGGACATCACCGAATTCGGCATAGACTTCAGCACGGTAGGTTTTGTGGCATTTGCAGCGGGTGCTACCGAGGGTATCCAAACCAGAGGTTTTGCCAGTGCGTCGGCCGGAGGCAGCGGCTCTGTTACCACGGGCTTGTCTGCCGCTATCAGCATTGACGATGTCACTGCTTTTGTGCGGGCACTGGAAAGTATCACCGATACCACCGTGCTTGCCAATCCAAAGATAATCGCCCTTAATAAACAGGCAGGTCACATCCTGATTGGTTCCGAAGACGGCTATATAACGACCTCGCAGGTGAGCGCAGACGGCGCCGTTCAGCAAGTCGAGTTCCTTGAAAGCGGTACCACGCTGAAATTCAGGCCGTTTGTCTGCAAGAACGGCTATATCAGGATGGAAATAAATCCCGAGCAGAGTACGGGAACGGTCGAGGTGTCCGGTGATTTTGTTCTTCCGAGCAAAGACACCACGCAGGTTATGACGAACATAATGGTCAAGGACGGCAAGACCATTGTTATCGGCGGACTGTTCAAGGACGATGTAAGCCAGGCCCATTCGCAGGTGCCTGTTCTCGGTGATTTGCCTATAGTTGGTGCGGCATTCAGGCAGGTCAAGGACACCGTCACTCGCAAAGAGCTGATTATCCTGATTACGCCCCACATTATCGAAGACCCTGAGGAAATCTCTGATGGTAAGCAGGCCAAAGAGGTCTGCGAAATCGTTGAAGGCGCCAAAAAGAGCCTGAACATTATCAACCGCACCAGGATTTACGAAGAGAGGCTTGGAATCGCCAAACAGTACTTCGAGGATGGTTACTACCAGGCCGCCCTGGCGGAACTGGAGGCGATACTTAAGCAGCGCCCGAATTATCCGGATGCACAGCGCCTGCTGGACAAAGTCCTGGAAAAAATTGCTCAGGAAGAGTAATCGCGGCTGACAGCGCGAAGTGTAAAGCCGCCGTACAGGCGGTCGTTATTGGTATTAGAAGGTGTCAAAAGGTATGGTTTTGAGAGTATCGATAAAAAAAAGGTCGGTACCATTGGTGCCCATAGGTATTGGTTTGGCTGCATTCGTCCTGGCAGCGGCGCTATTGGTACATCTCTGGCAGAGGAGCTTCGGAGTTGGGTGGTTTATTATAGAATCTGTTTGTTGTTTAGCGGGCGCTATGGTCGTGACCTGGCTCGGCTGGTGTATACACCGGCTGCTCGAGTCTGTCACGTCCATAGCACGCCAGCTCAAGCAGGACG
>CAYSTP010000006.1:14016-28925 GCA_964434085.1 uncultured Pirellulales bacterium | reverse complement strand
ACACATTACAGACACAGCCGCAGCAAACCGATAAAATTGAATCCCTGCCTATGCCGAACGCGCAGTCGCCGACGCTCCAGGACGACGACGCAGCGCCGCTTTCGTTGAAGCTCGCAAATGATTTATTCATGCAGGACGATTACCAGGGCTCCTTTCGCTCTTACGAACGACTCGACCAGGCACTGTCGCAAGAACCAAAGCAGCAATTGATGCACAGCTTTCTGAAAGCGCGAATGGCTATATGTCTAAAGAAGATGAACGACGCCGACCAGGCTGAGAAACTCTTGCGAATCGTCTCTGCCGACGATTCCTGCCCTATGGCGGCAATGGCAGACTACCAGCGCGCCCTGATTGAGTTTGAAAGAAAACAGTATCTCGAGGCAAGAACGTGTGCATACCGTGCGATGGCTTTGTGTGAGGCCGTAACGGCGGATGCGGACTGGGCTCTTACACTTAAGAAAGACTGCCACTTCCTGATTGCCCTGGCGCTGACCCGAAGGGTCGTAAGCCTCTCTGACATCGACAGTGACATACCTGTCAAACTATGGCGAACCAGTCAACATGCTGACTTTGGCTGCGATAGAGAAGAGCTGGAACTCGAGGCGTTCCTCAAATCCGGAAATGCAAAGCTTAAACAGGCCTTGATGGGCCCAAAGGTCAAAAAGCTCAAAGTGGCCGACACGGTTGAGCATTTTGAGGTGATAAGTAATATCGCACCGGCTGAAGAGTTATTTGCAAGGTTCGCTTCAAATGCAAATACGCGGCTTGTCTGGCCCCCCCTTAAGGGTCAGGGCGAACTTCGCAGACGACCGATGAGCTTGTTCTTACCGGATGTGACGAGCGAAGAATTCTTCTCAATCGCTGCAGGATGTGTTGGTCTGCTGGCAACCGTCGACTCGAAAACAAAGCAGCCGACTCTGATAATCACGAATCCTTCAGATTACACCGATTTATCCAGTCATTTGTCTTCAATCGCCGACGAAGCCCTGGAACGCTGGCAGGAATTTATCATCAAATACCACGAAGACAAGCGGCTCCCCAACGCCTACTTCGCCTGCGGAATTATTTATCAAGCCCGGGGCCGGACAGTCGATGCCATAGGACAGTATAAGCTTGTCGCCAATCGCTACGCCCAGTCGTCTTTGGCGCCTTATGCGCTGTTGAACTCAAGCAAAATCAAGGCCGACCTTCATGACTATACCGGCGCAAAAGAGGACCTCAAACAGCTCGTCGAGCAATACCACCAAACCGCCGTTGCTCAAACGGCGTGCCTGCATCTGGCTGATGCCGCTTTCAAGGCCGGGCTGTACGACGAGGCCGCGAATTCCTACTGCAAGGTTTACAATCTGGACGACTCTCTCGAATCCCGCACCGCCGCCGCTCTGGGAGCGGCACGGGCTCTGTTCGCCGCCGGTGATTACGCCTTAGCCGAGACCTGGATTATACGGCACATAAATCTGGGGGGCCCCCTCGCAACACAGCAGAACCAGACCGAGCTTTACAGTGCATATCTGCTGCTGGGCGAGGCGCAGTTGGAACAGGGAAAACGCACCGAGGCATTCAACGCCTTCAAGCTGGCACTGCATGAAGAGCTGACCTTAAAAGACCGCACAGAAATCGTCACCGCACTTTTGAAATGCGACCTCGACAAACTCGAACCTATACAGGCCCTGGACCTGCTCGAAGCACTCCAGGCCCAGGGACTTTCACCGCAGCAGTCCACAGAGGCGATTTTGATGAAGTGCCGAATACTGCGCCAAATGCATTTGGCCCAAAAGGCTCTGGCGACACTCAATGACAGATTCGACTACATACTCCAGCCGCAACTCCGCGCTAAAGCATACTTCGAGGTCGGTCTTTTGTTTATCGACACAGGCCAAATAGAAAATGCACACCGTTGTTTCGCCAAGCTGCTGGCAATAACCGAGCCCGGCTCACTTGCCGACCAGGCTACCCTGAAACTCGCCGAACTGTCGCTCAAACTCAATAAGAATGACAAGGCCATAGAGCTATGCTCACAGTTGTTGGACCGCCAGATTTCCGGAGATTTCCGACAGGCCGCTGTGCGTATTATGGCGCAGGCGTATAAGAAACAAAACAATTATGAAAAAGCCATCAACCTACTGGTAGAACAGGCGGAAAGCTCGAAGGACACAGAAGGTGACAAGACCGCCATCGGCAACAGCCAAATGCAAACACCTCCTGACGACATGATGCCGCAGGATAGCTGAGGTAAAGAATGTGGTTTGAAAACACAGCAGCGACATTAAAGACAAAAGAGCTCTTGTTATCGTTACGTATCCTGGTCATCACGGCTCTTTTAATCTGTTCGAATCTATGTCAGGGTCTGCCCTATGCAGCAGCCGAAACCGACCAGCTCGACCCCGCGCTCATTCTGCTGCACCAGCCACAGTTCGAAAATGTGCAGCAAGCGGAAAAATTTACAGGTCAGGACAACACTATAACCAGCCCTGACGTAGAACTGAAGGTCTGCGAGCCTCCAAAAATACTCACCCAGAACTTTCTGCATAATGCAAAATCCCTGTTCTTCAGCGACGCCAACCTCCGGGCCCCTTTTGAACAGCAACAAGAGCCACAAAGGCAACCAGCCCTCGACCAGCAGCAGTCAACGCCAAAGAACAAGCTCCTGAAGACGAGCATTTCGTCTGTCACCCCCAGTTCGGATAGCCCCAATAAGAAAACTCTTAGTCACCTTATTGAACAGATAAGTTCCATGAAACTGCGTCCAAGGCCGAAAGAGCCTCAACCCCAATCCCGACAGAAGGACGAATTGAAAGAACCGATAAGCGATGTCAAGGAAACCGAACCAACAAAAACCGAGCTTGTACCGGCTCAAGAGAACCAACAGCAACACCAGACCCTGAATCCTGAAACCATACAGAAGCTTGAACGGATTATTAAACAATCCGGTACAACAAATGAGCCGCAACTGCTGGCTGATATGTTGTACCAGACCGGCTATTATGAATTGGCTGCATACTTTTATGAACTTGCAATCAGCCGTGACGCGAAAGCAGATGTGGATGATGCCGACAAGGCCTGGCTGATGATGCAAAAAGCTGTCTGTCTGAGTGACAGCAATCCACAGCAAGCTTTGCAAATCTACAAGAATCTGATTTCTCAATACCCCGCCTCACCGTGGGCGGAACTGGCAAAAAACTATGAAGGTCTGATTGACTGGTTAGAGGCGCAACAACCAGAAAAGCTCATCGAACAATGCAGGAAGGACCTGCAGACAAATTGACAGTTAGAATGGAGCCCAACAAAAGTGTCTATTAGTGAAGATGCCCATTTGAACCATCACCCAAAAAACTCCTGCACAGCCAATGTGTTGATTGTGGACAAAAGCCCCGACGCCCCGGGGCTCATCCTCAGAGTCCTGGCGCAGCGAGGCATACGTGGAATTGTGGCAGATGACCCTAAAGCAGCAATTGACCGCACCGAAAAAGATGATTATCAACTGATTTTTATCGCCGCTGACCTCGACCACAAATGTCACATCTGCGAACAGTTAAAACCCAGCCTCAGTCTTCTCGAAGCCATAAAATCATTTCGCCCCGAGACGCCCGTTGTAATGGTCGTCGGCGCCGATAATAACCATAACAAGAATCCACAGCGAATGGTCGAAGCGGCTGTAATCGCCATTCGCGCGGGCTTCTGTGAGCTGCTGACCAGGCCGCTCGACACACACAAGCTCGAAAATATCCTGGCGACCTATCTTCCAAACCATAATGTATCAACACTTGCCTGTGCAGACGAACAGGTACACCATCTTTACTCAATCGTCGGCGCAAGCCCCAAGCTTATACAGACAATCAGGCTCGGCCGACGTATCGCGCCAACATCAGCGCCGGTGCTTATCAGCGGTGAAAGCGGCACCGGAAAGGAACTTATTTCCTATATGATTCACCGGCACAGCAAAAGGGCTGACGGACCCTACGTCAAAGTAAACTGCGCCGCACTGAGTGAGTCACTGCTCGAAAGTGAACTCTTCGGCCATGAAAAAGGGGCTTTTACCGGCGCCTACACACAGCGAAAAGGCAGATTTGAAATGGCGCACGGAGGAACGTTACTGCTCGATGAGATAACTGAAACGCCTGCGAGGTTTCAGGCAAAGCTCCTGCGCGTGCTCGAGCAACAGGACTTCGAACGTGTCGGCGGAAACGATAACATCAAGATTAGCGTCCGAATCATCAGTACCACAAACAAAGACCTGAAACAGCAGGTCGCCGTGAATCGCTTTCGCGCCGACCTCTACTATCGACTCAGCGGAGTACGGATAGTAGTCGCACCACTACGGGAACGGACAGAAGACCTCTACGACTTGACCTGGCATTTCGTGAACCTTTACGCCCCCGAGGTGAATCGCAGAATCACAAAGCTGGACCCTGCTATGATGGAAATCTTCTGCAAGTATCATTGGCCGGGAAACGTCAGACAACTGAAAAACGTCGTTCGAACCTGTATGATACTCGGCAGCGGTGAAGTCCTGTCGCTCGCTGACGTGTCCTGGCTCTTCGACGAGCTGCAGCCGCGCCCACAGCAAATCACCGAACAGACCCTCCCGTCCGAGCAGTCCAGTGATAGGGTTTTGTCTTCCGATTTTCTGCAAAATGGGAACCCTCACATACCTCTGGGGGGTGTGCCGCTGGCCCAGATTGAGAGGCAGGCTATCCTCAATACACTGCGACAAACACAAGGCAACCAGACAAAGGCCGCCAGGGTCCTCGAAATAAGCGACAGAACGCTAAGGTGCAAAATAAAAAAGTATCGCCAGGAAGGTTTACTACAACCAGTCTGAGAAAATCGTTTTTCCTTATGAACGGTTGACGAGGTAGTGATATGGCCGATGAAGAAACAAAACAAAACGAAGACGTCAAACAAGAGCAAACCAAAGTTGAGGCCAAATCCGATAACAACAAAAGCCAGTTAGTGCAGTGGATAATAATGGCCGCGTTCATTATAATGCTGGCAGTTATCGGTTTTTTCCTCGGAAGTAAATTGGGCTATGTTCCCAAACCGGCAAAGGCTGAACTTCCGACCGAATCTGCCGGCGAAACCGGGCTTGACTTGCTGACCGACGACCCCACCAAAGCGGCAAACAAAGGCTGGTACTACGACCTTGAACCTGTCGCCACAAATCTCAGCGACCCAGGCTCCACAAGATATGTCCGTGCCGTCCTAACGCTCGAGGTATCCCCCGAAGTGGACAAAGCAAAGGGGACACAGTTTCTTGATGAACGAAAGCCGGTGATAGCAAATATACTGAACATTTATTTCGCCGGCCTGACTATCGAAGACATCAACAGTGACAAGGATATGAGACGCATCCAGTATGAACTGCTCGAGATCTTCAACGATACCCTTTACAAAGACTCCAAACCGCTGATACGGCAGATACTTTTCAGAGAATTCGGCCTGCAATGACCAGAAACCCAAGAAACAAACTGACCATCGAGAAAATCCAGCAGCTCCTGGCCTGCATTGGTGTACAGCAAGGTCAACCTGCCGACCAAATAGAAGCCGTCGAATACGACTGGACACAACCGCACTGCTTCAACAGAGAGCAACTTAAAAAGCTCAATGAATTTACTCAAGCAATGTCCTCATCCATTGCTGCCACGTTCGGCCAATTCCTGCGAAGCGGCTTCGAGGTACAGCCATGCGAAATCAGCCAGCACTATGCACAGAAATTTATCAGTAAACTCTTTGAAAACGCACAGAAAGACTACTATCTAATCCTAAAAGCCGAAAAAGACGTCTCCTGTGGGCTTATTATTGTTCCAAACGACACGGCCGCAAGCTGGCTCAGGTTGCTGCTCGGTGAGTCTGAAGCCAAGGAAGAAGCCGATAAGCAGCTATCGCAACTGGAAAGGTTCCTGTTATGTGATATCATTTGCCACTTGGCTGAGGCAATCATCAATTCGAATCGGCAGCTCAACCTTACAGCAACAAAAACGTTGCTCTCCGATAATTTCTCCCTCGATATAGGCTACTGCGAAGAGCTCTGCAAAATCACTTTCGACATCAAACAAAAAGACGTTGAGCAGAGTCATCAGATACATCTTCTGCTGCCGTGCTCAAGATTCGTGCCGATTGTCGGGGCGACCCAAAACAAGAAAACTCTCACGCCCGAACAGGTAAAAAACGCGATATTAGAGCACGCAAAGCAGTTGCCCGTTTCTGTAACAGCCCGGTTTGCATGTACCGAGTTGAAATTTGAGCAGATTCTGACGCTGCAAAAAGGCGACATTCTGATGCTCGACAAGAAAATCTCGGAACCACTGGAACTGGTCGTTGAGGGCAAAACTCGTTATCTGGCCCAACTCGTAAAATTTGGCGGCAGACTTGCCGCCAAAATTACGCACGCAAATACAAAAGAACAATAGAAAAATTTAAAAACACCAAACAGTATAAGGAAGCATTTGACCATGGCTGATACAGACCAGGCTGTTGAAGAAAAAAGCGAACAGACGAGCGCCGAGCAGGCCGACTCTAAAACCAAGGTTCAGAATGTTGACTTTCCTGAGGCCGCCGAATCAGCCTCGGACGGAGCGGGCGGCAGCATAGACATTCTGCTGGATATGGATGTGCCGGTAACCGCTGTCATAGGTGAAACACAAATACCGGTTCGAACTTTGCTGCGGCTCGGCCCCGGCTCAGTACTAAAGCTCCACAAGTCCATCGATGAACCCGCAGACCTGTACCTGCGGGAAACAAAGTTTGCGACCGGCACAATCGTCGTAGTCGAGGACCGATTCGCCGTGAGAATCGACCAAATCCTCACGCTCGGTAATTCAAAAGAGAACGGCTGAACAGATAAAGAGCCAATCGAGAGCAATACACAATGGCGCCTAACCGGAAAGAATTGTCAGGTCCGCGAGACACGGCTTATAGCAATATAGTGCTGGCCTTTGGATTGATGACCGTTCTGGCCACACTGCTGATTAGACTGCCCACGCCCCTGCTCGATATGCTCCTTGCCTGCAGCATATCCCTTTCCATCGCCGTGCTTGTTATCACCCTTTCGTCAAAGGAAGCGCTCGAGCTTTCAACGTTTCCTTCTCTTTTATTGTTTGTGACGCTGTTCCGGCTCTCACTCAATGTCGCCTCGACCAAGCTTATACTGCTGCAGGGAAGTGCAGGCAGGATAATACAGACTTTCGGTGATTTCGTCGCAGGCGGCAGCTTCGTAGTCGGTCTGGTCATCTTCCTGATTCTCGTCGTCGTGCAGTTCGTCGTCATAACAAAAGGCGCTGAGCGAATCAGCGAAGTCTCGGCACGATTCACACTCGACGCAATGCCCGGCAAGCAAATGGCCATCGACGCCGACCTCAACGCCGGGATAATCTCCGAAACCGACGCCAAACACAGACGCGAAAAAATTGTCAAAGAAAGTGAATTCTACGGCGCCATGGACGGCGCAAGCAAGTTTATCCGCGGCGACGCAAAGGCGGGCCTGATTATCACCGCAATAAACATCGTCGGCGGAATCGCTATGGGATACTCCCGCGGCATGACCGTCGGTGCCGCGATTAAGACCTATTCGGTCCTTTCAATCGGTGACGGCCTGGTAAGCCAGATACCGTCCATTATCATCTCTATAAGTTCGGGCTTTCTCGTAACAAAGATATCATCAAAAAACAGCCTCGGGCAGGACCTGAACAAGCAGTTCTTAAAGACGAGTCAGCCGTTACTCATCGCCTCATTTATTATCGTTGCTCTTGCCTTTGTGCCGGGCCTGCCCAAGCTGCCGTTCCTTTTTCTCGGGGCCGGCGCCGCCCTGCTCGGACGATTCATCATCAAAGAAGATAAAGAATCCGCCCGCAAAAAACCCGATGTCGATAAGCAGGCAAAGCAGGAAAAAGAGCCCGTTGAAGAAATGCTCGACATCGACCGCATCTCCGTACAGGTCGGCGTACGGCTTGTCGCAATGGTTGACCCGCGCAAAGGCAGCACCATATTCGACCGAATCGGCGCGCTGCGAAGACGATTCGCTCAGCAGTTCGGCGTGGTCGTACCGCTCGTCCGGCTGCGCGATAACATTAATCTCGAGCCTACAAGCTACGAAGTCAGAATCTTCGACCACGTGGTGGCGTCGGGAAAGCTCGAGCCTGATATGTTCCTGGCCATGGATGCAGGCAACGTTCAGAGCCCGGTCCAGGGAATAGAAACCATCGAACCGGTTTACGGATTGCCCGCCCTGTGGGTTGCCCCAGCCAACAAAGAGCAGGCCGAACTTAACGGATATACTGTCATAGACCCGGAATCGGTATTCATCACCCACATTGCCGAAACACTTAAACGGCACGCCGATGAGCTTCTTACTCGTGAGGATGTCCAGCTTCTTATTGACAGGCTCAGAAAGTCTCAGCCAACACTCGTCGGCGACGTTATCGGAGAGCTCGTACCCATCGGCCTGCTCCAGCGCGTACTGAAAAACCTTCTCGCCGATTCCATTCCTATTCGGCAGTTATCAACGATAATCGAAACACTTGCCGAGAACGTTTCAAAAACCAAAAATGCCGAAGTGCTGACTGAAATGGTCAGAAAAGCGCTCTGCCGGACTATAACCGAAATACACAAAAGCGAAAGCAATAAGATACTTGCCATCGCATTTGAACCGGCACTGGAACATCAGTTAATCTCAGCCTTGCAGCAGCAGGGTGATTCGCTCAATCTCGCTATTCCGGCTGAGGTAACCATGGAGCTAAGCCAGGCCCTGGCCCAGGCATGGAAACAGGCAATGGACAAGGGAAAAGACAAGGTGGTCTTGATTTGTGATTCGAGGCTGCGGCTGCCTCTGGCTTCTATTATTTCAAGGACCGTACCTCCTTTATCGGTGGTAGCGTATGACGAAATCGTGCTCGGAACTGAAGTCGAACCTATTGAAACTGTCACATTGCCGCAGGCACAACTGCTCGGCACGAATGAACGTGAACTTGTCCCGGCTTAAATATAAGAACGACAAATGGCTGAAAGCAAATATACAACAAGGAGCTTTTGACTATGCCGCTTAATCCCAGAACGGCGGCTTTGACCGCCGCGGTACTCGCGTTCTTTATGACCAGTATCACCGCAGCCTTCTGCGGGAATTGTCCTTTCACATGCTGCAAACGCGCTGTCATTGCAATGCTGGCCGCTTATGTTTTTACCACCCTTGTAGTTAAGGCCATAAATGCCGTTCTGGTCGACGCCATTATATCGAAACAAGTCAACAAGACACTGAACAGACTGAAAGGTAAAGGAAACCGCCATGGCGGTGCAAGCTGAAACCTCGCCATCACAGTATCATGCAACTTCTGCAAAAGGGGCCAGGCGTCTCAAAGCCACTGCTCTGCGCGCCTATTGCGACCAGAAACAAAAGACGCTTCTCGATGAGCGTATTACCGAATTGCTGCCAATGGTCCCGAGAATCGCCAATCGCGTAGTGATTTACCTCAAACCGCCGCTTTCTTTTGACGACCTCATCGCCGCTGGAACCGTCGGCCTGGTCAAAGCCGCCAGAGATTACGACGAATCCCATCAGGCTGAATTCAAAACATACGCTTATATTCGCATAAAGGGCGCTATCCTCGATGAGCTAAAAAAGTGGTCATTCCTATCACCGGAAATGGCCAAGCAAGTCTCTGCGGCAAATCAGGCTGCTATTGCCTTCAGGCAGCGCACGGGTTCCGAGCCCTCGGACGAACAACTTGCCGCCGAGCTCGGCGTTACAGAAGAGAAACTCAGTGAGATACTCCAAAGCAACAGGACTCGCATGTTCCTTTCGATTGATTCGGCAGGCGGACAATCCTGCCCTCTGCTGCACAATCTCTTCAGCGACAACAAAAGTACACCCCACGAAAACATAGAGCAGGCTGAGTTGATAGAGCAGCTCACAGAAGCGATAGAGCGGCTGCCAAAGAAGAAACGTCAGACAATAATTCTTTATTACCAGCAGCACCTTACTATGAAACAAATCGCAGAAGTCCTGAACATAACAGAGTCGCGAGTAAGTCAGTTACACGCGTCAGCACTATTCAGTCTGTCTCTTAAGTTAAAGGAATGGAAAGATGGCGGACAATAATTACAACATTATCAAACCCGTGGAAGGCCTGCAAAGCCTCACCGGCGTCAATCCCGTCAGCCAGCGCCGGCACAGACAGCACAGGGAAAATCCCGGCGGCCAGAACGACTCCGGCGAACAGCCCCCTGAAGAAAAATCCGAACAGCAGGAAAATATGACAGACGACAAGTCGTCTCGACACAGGATAGATTTCAAGGCATAAACAAACATTTGGAACAAAATTACAGGCGGCACCTAAGATGGAAAGAAATACGGAACGAATACTCAAAAGCAATGACGTCGAAATCTCCGGCCGTGTCCAGTTGCCGGGCATAGCTTCCAACACCGCTGCGGCGGCTCAAAACGCAACACCTTTTGTCTCCGCATACGCGACCGTTGTCGAGAACACCCCCGACTTTGCACTTATTGAAGTAGTCTGTCCCTGCGGCCGGAAAACCAGGGTCAAATGCGAATACACAGCAGCCGACTAAGCTGCTGAAAACATAACTAAAAAAGAAAGGAGATATACAATGAAACCGCACATAAAAACATTCATGTTACTTAGCCTGAGTCTGCTGCCTCTGGTTTTCGGATGCTCCGGCGGCCAAAACCCCGTAAAAATCGTCTTTCCCCCGGAGTTCGGTGAGAATGAACAACCGCAAAGCACCGCCAGTCCAAAAAGATTCGAGCAGGAAAACACCTCTCAGGCAAACGCCATCGAAGCAGCCATCGAGATGTCCGAAAAGTACACACAGCTCTCGGCCGAGTCTGCCGAACTCCAGAAGCAAAACGAAGACTTCCGGCAGGAAAATCAACGTATACACGGTAATTTACAACAGACCCAGGCCGAACTTGAAAGAACACAAAAAGAGCTCGGTCAGGCCAATGACCTCATAATGGAAATGCGGGTGGAGCTCAACAACTGGAAAGCCGATGTGCTGGGCTTCAGGGAAGAGATGCGGCAGGCGGACATCGCGCAATTGCAGACTCTGCAAAAAGTAGTGGAGCTGCTCGGCGGTGAAGTACCCCAACAGCTCGCTGTTGCCGGTGCCTCCGGTCAACCACAGCGGCCTGTAATCGACCCGAATATGCAGTAATAATTTTCGTTGAACGGAAAGTCTATGAACCCTGTCAGAATAACAATTATTACCTCGACGCTTATCTGTATCTGCGGCTGTTCTGTATATCGAGCCCCCGTGCCTGCAGCGGATTATTATTACCTCAATCCGGACGCAGACATGAGCAGCGTTGGAAAAGTTGTTCTCGTCCAGTTGAGGAATAACTCGGTGTATCCACAGATATCAACGGATGTCACTCGCGCTCTTTTTGAAGAAATACAGAAAAAACAGCTCTTCAGCCTCAGAGTAGTCCCGGAAAATGACCCCGACTGGCGGTCCCTCGGTCTGGACATAGATTCCATATCAGAGCCAACGCAGCTTTTCCTCGCCGCAAAAACACTGCGATGCGACGCTGTCATGGTCGGCGACATAACCGAATATGTCCCGTATCCTCACATGGTGCTGGGACTGCGATTGAAGATGATAAGATGCATTGACGGCCGGCTTCTCTGGGCCTTTGAACAGGTCTGGGACACCGCCGACAAGAAGACTGAATATCGGATAAAAAAATATCTGGCCAACCAGACACGCACCGGCTCAGAAACGCTCGGGGAACAGTTGGTGACGGTTAGTTCGATAAAATTCGTAAAATTCATCGCTTATGAGGTGGCCCTGACTTTTTAGGAAAGGTTGCGCTCAGATGGACCTATAATTATTAACGCCTAACTGCGAAAACTTGGAAAAAAAGACTAAAGTTTCAGCACAAAGCCGCGAGAATAAAAATGGAAAACAATATAGATAGACCGGCAAGATGATTGACAGAGTAAACACATCACAGTTGCAGGACATTCTGGCAAACGCCGCTGCAAAGCAGGCTCGAAATACCGAGCCGGGACAAAACAGCTCGGCCGACGCGTCTCTCCAGGCTGATTATGCCGCTCTTATTAAACAGGCGTCAGCCGCTTGTGCCGACGACCAGATACGCCTGCAAAAAGCCAAAGAGCTTCTCGACACAGGACAGCTTGAAACAATCGAGAATGTTAGACAGGCCGCACGGGACATAGCCCGGTTCGGCGTTTAGCAAATAGTGAATTTTACAGGCCGACCATGGATGGTCGATACACAGCCTTAAAGGATTACAATGCTCGGCGAGGTCGCATGGCCCATGGAGACCCCAGAACCATGACCTCGCCATCTTTATTCACCCGCCACGGGATTACCTGAGGTAAAAATGGCGGAATCGGAATCACTGAAAACAAAATTCCTGAGAGACTGGCCTTATTACATCAGCCAGAGTCTGTACGCCGCAGCCGCACTGGGAGTCTTTCTGCTCGCAATCGGCGAAGAAAAAAAAGTCGCCATAAGCTCACTCGCCGCCACAACCTTTATCGTCTTTGCACTACCCAATGCCGTCTCAGCCAAATTCAGGAACGTAGTCGGCGGCCATCTGACCGCCCTGATTTGTGGGGCTGCATTTATATATATCCCCCTGCCGTACTACTTCGAGTATCCATTTGTCGTAGCCGTCGCCATCTTTATGATGGTTGCTCTCGACTTCGAACATCCCCCCGCCGCCGGTACTGCTCTGGCGGTCGTTATGCGTGAAATCGGCGCGATGGACTTTTTAATAATTCTTGCCGGCGCCGTCGTTCTCGGCCTTTTCCACGTCCTGCTTGGAAAACGCATCAGAGACCTGGTCTAAAAACTGCACGCGAACCCCGCGCACATAAATGCCGAAGGAGGGAGTCGAACCCTCACCCCGTTGCCGGGACGGGATTTTGAATCCCGCGCGTCTGCCGGTTCCGCCACTTCGGCTTTGCTGCCGATTATCGATTACTAACCATTGACTGTCAATCGCAGACTTCAAGCCGTAGATTTAACCGGTGCCAGTTCCCAACTTTAACGGCCCCAGTTCGTCCATCGTTCACCGTCCTTAATCCTGCTCCAGAGTTCCGCTAATTCATCACAAGTTCCCAGCCAATGTGCCGGCTCTAGCATGCACTTCTTTATTAACTTGTTGTCCCGATAGACCAGGTACATAGGCCCACCAGCTGTCTTGTAATAAATGGTAGTTTCATTCTTGTCTACATCCTTGCGGTCTGGCTCCCCCAACAATGCTGTCACTTCCTGGATTCCGCTGCCATCCTCAAATGCCGAATACTCAAAAAGCAGCTTCCTGCCCGCCTTCTGAGCTTCGCGGAACTCGGCCTCATACAACGTCCTAAGCAATTCCGCTTCAGATTCTGCAGCATCCACCCTGCGACCCGAACAGCCAGTTAAAGAAATCAAAGTCAACAATAATAATGCGATTGTTACCATAATCTGCTTCTGCACCTGACACCTCACATTTTCAATATTCAATCAGGACAATATCTTCCGACACGGCTACAACGTCTCTGCGTGCTGCACCAAGCAGCTTTCTTATCTCGCTGCTGTGCTTACCAGCTAACTGTTTAAGCTCACCGCTGCTGAAATTCGTCACCGCTTTGGCATTGTTATTGAGCATCACCACATCCCCGGTCTCAAATGAACCGGCCACTGATACTATCCCGCTGGGTAAAAGACTTTTATTATTCTGCACAGCTCTCACAGCTCCCTCGTCAATATGAATCGTCCCGGCCGCCGTACTGTTTAGTATCCACCTGGCGCGGTTGCTGAGCTTTCGTTTCGGCATAAAGACCGTGCCGACATCCGCCCCCGCCATTATCCTGCCGATTACATCTCGCACCCGCCCATTCGCCAGGACCATCCTGCATCCCGCATCCGAAGCTATCCTCGCAGCCTCAATTTTACTTTTCATTCCTCCAACAGCATGCTCATAACCGACTTTGGCGCTGGCGCTTTTGACTATCTCTTCGGTCACTTCATAAACAACGGGTACGGATTTGGCATCGGAAAATCTTCTGGGGTCCTTATCGTACAGCGCGTCGATATCACTTAGCATTATCAGAAGGTCCGCATCAATCTTGCTCGCCACCAGAGCGCTGAGCTTATCATTGTCGCCGAACGCCGTCCCAATCTCCGCCGTCGATACACTGTCATTTTCATTGAGTACCGGCACCACCTTCAGCTTTAAGAGAGTCTCGACCGAGTTACGAAGGTTCAGATACGTCTTTCTGTTGTTTAACACCTCAGCCGTAAGAAGAACCTGTGCAACATTTACTTTATGCCGCCTGAACGCCTTGCGATACTCATCCATCAGTAAAGGCTGACCAATCGCCGCACAGGCCTGTCGCATCTTTGTTTCCTTCACCCTGCCTGCCAGTTCAAGCCTTCCCGCTCCCATTCCTATCGCGCCAGATGTTACTATTAGAACCTCCCGGCCTGTTCTGATAACCTCGCAAATCTGCTTTACAATTCGCCCGACGTACGCGGTATCGACCCGCCCGCCTTTACTGAGCGTATTAGTGCCTATCTTTACAACGACACGCTTTACTTTGCTAAAGTCTCTCATCTTTCACCCACATTTTTTACCGTAGAGTACACGGCGTTTCCGAAGGCCGCAACCTAAAATAAAACCACGAATGAACACTAATAAACACTAAAATTAACAACGGATACATCTTCGCCGAGCCTATATTTGACAGGTCCTACACAAATTCGAATCACCAAAACTCAAAACAACCCACAACATCTTATTTACACGGCTAACTAAGCCCGAAAATTGGGTTTGTTTTGGGTTCGTTTTGGGTTCGTTTTTTTGCAAAATAGCTGTTTTTGGCCCAAAAACCGCAAAAATTGGGTTCGTTTTGCATAAAAAGGTAGTATTGGACAGCCGGTAT
>CAYSTP010000006.1:0-13916 GCA_964434085.1 uncultured Pirellulales bacterium | reverse complement strand
AACCGCAAAAATTGGGTTCGTTTTGCATAAAAAGGTAGTATTGGACAGCCGGTATTTGCCAAAAATCACAAAATATTTTACCGCAGAGAGCGCAGAGAAAAAATTCATTGTTTTAGAGGGTCTGGTCAATTTTGACTTGCCTATGTTTACATTTTATCAAACATAGCTAGTATTATACCATATTTAGAACAATAAATCAAGCATAAAATGCGTTTTTAGGCAAAAAACGCAGATTGTGATAGACCACAGACTCCAGAGCCAAGACCTCAGACTACAGAAAGCAGGTTATCAGGAAATCAGGAGAACAGGTAGCAGGATGTCAGGTGAACAGGATATCAGGAATAGGAACTTCGAACTTATAACATTAAACTTTCAACGTTGAATAAAAAAGGAACCTGGCTTCGCTAAACGGCAGCTACGCCGCAAAAAAAGTAAACGGCCTCTATCCATAAATCAAATCAAGGCTTACTACTAAATATCTCTAAATTTTTTCATTTTTTAATTTAGCTATATTCTATGCCGATATAACAGGCCGTATAAATTCTCACCTACAATTCCAGAAAGGGGGCTTAAAATGACTAAGACAAATCGGATACCTTTGTTCGAAAGATACAAATTACCTGATTTTTTAATAAAAGAGAACGTTAGCAAAGAACAATATAAGAAGTGGCTCGATAGAACAGCAAGAAATCATGCCAAGAGAGACCGAAAACGATGGAATAAGAATACAACAATTTCTGGGTACAAGAAAGCAATTCACCAAGCTGTTATAAAATCCAAAGGTTTCGATGCATATACAAAGGAAAAATTAAATTGGCACCTTTTGGGTCAATTTGATAACAAGAAAGTCAAAAAAGGTGACCATCGATTTCTGCTGTGGCCTACGGTAGACCATATAGAGGGTGGAGCAAGACCAACAAGCTTTAGAATCTGTTCTTGGCGCACTAATGACGCAAAAAGCGATCTCTCATACAAAGATTTTTTAGACTTGTGTAAAAAAGTAGTTAAAGCTGCCTCTTGTTGTCAATAGATATCCGTTGAATGCTGAATCTTTTCGTGCGAGAATTGTTTTCGGCCTTCGGTATGGCCGGCGACGATTTGGCCGTGGCCGAGGAGCTTCCATTTATAAATCACAAGGCCGTCGAGTCAGACCTGGGCGACCATTACTACATAGTTTTTGCCATAGTACTTTGCGCACTTGGGGCAGGTGGTATAGAAAAAATACATTTTTTTCAGGTCCCGGCCCTTCGACTTTACGTACTCTGTCATCTGCTGAGCCCATTTACCGGCGTTTTTGTACGGTCCCTCGAAAACTTTAGTCAGAAACGCGCCGGAGATTTTCTTCATTGCGGCCTGTGGCACTTCTTTACTGACTGCAATATAAATGTCAGCTCCCCAAGGCGAATTTTCATCCGACAGTAAAACTGGTTCCGGCGAAAGCGCGTCGGCGTTGACAATCTTTTCCATATTTTTGACCATGACGCTACCGAAGTTAAGCGGGATGTGCAAAAAACTGCTGACACGGTCTTTAAGGAAAAGTTTGTCCTGCCATGTTATCTCTTTTTCGTCCCAGGGCTCGGGATTGAATCTTGGACAGCACCCGGTTTCCGAGTTTTTGTAAAGTACATCCATCATGACTATCCTTACTCAAAATAAAAAATTGTGAGCTCTTTGATAATAATGACCTACATATCAAAACTATAGCCCATATTCCTTATTAAGCCTACGATGCGTAAATGTCTTATCGCCGCGGGAATAGTCTTCAATTACCTGGCCGGAGCCTACCAGTTTCCATTTATAGATTAAAAGCCCTTCAAGGCCGACGGGGCCGCGGGCGTGTATCTTGTTGGTACTTATTCCTACTTCAGCGCCAAGGCCATACCGGTAGCCGTCACTGAACCTTGTGCTGCAATTCCAGAATACGCCCGCTGAATCGACAAGGGCCATAAACCGCTCAGCCTTTTCCCTGTTATTTGTCACGATTGAATCGGTGTGATGCGAACCATATTTGTTTATATGCTCAATAGCTTCGTCGATACCATCGACAATCTTTACGGAAATGATTTTATCAAGGTACTCGGTCGTCCAGTCCTGCTCCGTCGCCTTTTTGCCGCCGATTATACCGACCGTCTGCTCACAGCCGCGAATCTCAACGCCCTGCTTTTCAAGTTCAGTTTTGACTTTCGGCAGAAAAACACCTGCGATTTTCTTATCCACCAGCAATGTCTCTACCGCGTTACAAACCGCAACGTATTGACACTTCGAATCCACCACGATTTTCACCGCCATATCCAAATCAGCCTCAGACTCGACGTAAACGTGGCATAACCCTTCCGCGTGACCCAATACGGGGATATTCGTATTGTTCATTATATGCCGTACAAACTCGTTCGAACCGCGAGGCACTATCAAATCAATATACTCCTCCAGACCCAGCATAGTCGCCACGTCTTCGCGAGTCTCCAACAGCCCAATCCATCCTTCGGGTATCCCAGCTTTTGTGCTTGCTTCTGAAATCACTTTAGCCAGTACAGCATTGGTCTTCGCCGCTTCACTGCCGCCTTTAAGAAGCACCGCGTTACCGCTTTTCAGACACAGCGTCGAAATCTGCACCAGTGCATCAGGCCGAGATTCGAATATCACCCCTATTACTCCGATAGGACAACTGACCTTGTATAACTCAAGTCCCTCATCAAGTTCGACAGCACTTAATGTTTTGCCGACAGGGTCATCGAGTTTGATTAGACTTTCGATACCGGCCACAACGTCAGCAGTTTTACTCTCATCGAACTTCAATCGCTTAAGCAAGGGCGCAGCAAGATTCTCCGCCTTGGCCTTTGCCAAATCTTCTCTATTAGCCGCGATGATTTGCGCAGATTTCTCCTGCAGGGCTTTGGCAATGCCTGCCAGAGCCTTGTTTTTGGTCTCGGTATCCACCGCAGCCAGCTCTATTGACGCCGTCTTGGCGGCCTGTGCTAATTCCGCGATACTCATATTCTTCAAAGTACCTTACTGACCTTGCCTTCCGAAAGGCCGCAGATTGGACAGCAAATTACCACCTCGGCGTTGCTTTTTCAACAGAATTACCTGATATGTACTGCTCAGTCGTTCGTATCGAATTTGTAACCGATAGTCCGCATAGTGTGGATATACTGCGGGTCATGCGGACGGGACTCGATTTTGTTACGAAGCGTGGTAATGAAGCGGTCAACCGTGCGCGAGTTGACAAAACAATCATAACCCCACACGGCGTTCAGTATCTGGTCCCTTGTAAGAGCCCTGCCGCGGTTTCTCACAAGATAGCACAAAAGCGAGAACTCCTTCGGCGAAAGCTCTATCTGCTTTTTACCTCGACTAAAAACTCTTGCGTTGACATCCAGCCGCATTTTGCCGAACTCGAACACATCTTGCTGCTCTTTTCTGCGACGACTCAGGAATCTCTCGACCCTCGCCAAAAGCTCTCTTATGCTGAAAGGCTTGGTCACATAATCATCCGCGCCGAGATTCAGACCGAGCACAACGTCGGACTCCTCGCCCTTGGCGGTAAGCATGATAATCGGCATATCCAAATTCTCTTTACGAATCAGCCGGCATATCTCATAGCCGTTTATCTTCGGCAGCATGATATCGAGGATTATCAAATCCGGCCCGTCGTTGAGAGCGGCGTTGAGCCCTTCCTCACCATCTTTGGCGGTAATCGTACGATAACCTTTGTACTCGAAGTTATCCTTCAATCCCCTTAGCATCGTCGAATCATCTTCGATTATTAATATCGTTTCCATTGCCGGCGAGAGCCTTCAGCTTTACTGTAAACGTACTTCCCTTTTCCGGTTTGCTTGCCACGGTTATTTGCCCGTTGTGTGCATAGACGATGAACTTAACAATAGCCAGGCCCAGGCCCGCGCCTTCGACTCGGCGGGTAAGAGAGCTGTCCGCCTGGTAGAACCTATCGAAGACTTTTCTAACCTGTCTGCGTGTCATTCCTATACCGTTATCCTTCACTGCAAAACAGACACAGCCGTCTTCTCTAAATACTTTCAACTCAATTCGCTTATCATCATTGGAATACTTATAGGCATTATCAAGCAGGTTGACTAATACCGTCACCATCGCGTCCTTGTCGGCTTTTATCATAGGCAGAGGCTTTGCAACGTCGAGGCCGAAGTCGACACCGTTTTTATCGAATTTAGTTCGTACTGCATCGGCGGCCGAGTTCGCGATTTCAACAGGACTAACCTGCGCAATCTCAAAGGCCTGCTTGTTGCGCTCCATCCTGCTGAACGTCAGAAAGTTATCTATGAGGTGACTGAGACGCTCGTTTTCTCTCGATATTAGCTGTAGATATTCGGTAGCTGTTCTTTGGCCTTCGTAGTTGCCATCAAGCAGTGTATCAACCAGAACACGCATCGATGAAAGTGGTGTCTTTAGCTCATGGGTAACTGTCGCGATAAAATCATTCTTGAGCCTGTTGAGTTTTATTTGCCTGCTTATTGACTGCGCCGCGACTGCTCCGCAGATAGCAATAAGCAAAGTCACTAATAAACCTGACCATGTGTACAACACCGCTTGCTTACTTGCTGCACGATCAAAAATCTCTCCGTCCTCGAAGTAAAGCTGCAAACTCCAATCCGGTAAATAATCGCTTAATTTCGTGATAATGAAAGGCTGTATGTCTAACTTAACAGGCCCAAATAATATATCGCCACGCTCATCGGTTAACCTCATCCCGATACCTTCGATTGCAATCTTATCAAGTACAGGCTCGATGCGATAAAGCATACTCTCTTTGGTCCTGATTATCAGTACATCTTTATCATTTACGAAATATCTGAAAGCATAGAGAATCCTGTCTGCTTTAAAAGACTTCCATATCTCCTTAGGCAAACTCTCCAAATTTTTTTGATCGTTAAAATATTCCGACGCAGCCAGCGAAATTGTCTCTCCTTTAATCACGCCTCTGGCATAATCAATGCTTTTACGAAGCCTCTCCTGTTCGCCTTGTTCGATAGCAATGTCGATAATTTTATTCAAGGCCCAGATTGTGGTTTCGGCGCTATATATTTCTTCGCCCGCAAACCAATCCATAAGGTCATGGTACATATCTGGGTGGTCATATGTGTCGTTATTGGCCAGCCACTCGATATGCCTTACCTTTATCATTGCAACCTGTTTCGCAGTGAATCGCTTTCTAAGAGGCGGGTCTTGATATAAAATTTTGTCGAACAAATTCAGTAATTCCTCTTCACGGTTGAGCTTATCCAGACAGCGAATCATACCCATAGAAGCAGCAAACAAACTGCTTACCTTGTTACTCTCTGCAATTTGTTTATACTTCTCCAACGCACCTGAGAAATCTCCGCGGACCTCCATTGCAAATGCGTCTTGTACTTCTTCAAAAGACTCCTGCTCGAGTCGGTAATCAACAACAGGATAAATCAATACGCCGTTAAAGTCATATACTACAAAACCATCGGCTCCGTCCGTGACAGCGTCTATCCATGCCGGATTGTCGTGCTCAATATAACAAACCACGGGAAAATCTTTATCTCTGCGCCTTTCACATTCCGTGTCAAAATCGTTTTTTGCCCCGTCTATCCTGTCGACACACAAGTTTATCAGCTTCTGTCTTACTGCTAAGCGCTCATTTCTTACTGCCTGTACCATAAACCATAGCAAACACACGGTGGGTAATATTACCGCTATCGCAAGCAGCAATATCACCCACCGCAATTGACCGCTCGGATTGTTCTTAATACTGCTCACTTATTTCGCTTCGGCCTCTTGAAGTTCAGTCAGCATTGTAATCGCCGCCTGTACATTGTTCTTCACGTTAAAGTCTTTGTCGTTCAGAGCCTGCTTAAGAATCGGTAAGGCTTCATCATTGCCAAGACAGCCCAAAGCGTAAGCCGCACATCGTCTGGCATAAGCACTGTCATCATTTAGGGTCATATCAGTCAATGCTTCGAAGCTAAGGCTGTCTTTCGCCTCGCCCAAAGTCAACGCCGCCATACCTCGTGTATATTCTTCTTCATTACCGCACAGCTCTCTTAATTTCGGCAGCGCGCTGTCGATACTTTCAAACCCGCCTTTCCACAGAATATAAATCGCCGCCCGTCTGGTTGTCATTGCTTCCGAGTCAAGATGCCCGGTCAATTCGTTGACCGCGATAGACTCGTCAACCTGACTGACCATTTCCATCTGCTCGGCGATTCTCGGGTCGGTCTCTGCGCAGGTCGATATCGTAAGCACCGCCTTTCGAATAATCCCGGATACTTCGTTTACATCGGTAATAATTTCAGCTCTTCTCGCTAAAACTACGTTTTCAAAATGACTTTCACCCTGCTGAACTTCCCTGGTCCACCAATATACATCGAAGTTCAAAAGCTTTTGGGAACCTGTTGGAGGATTGCTTTGCGAAATTTTCAAGACCTTCGGCAGCACGAGAAAGAAGGTTTCAATTACAGGACTGCCGAAATGATTCTGCATCCTCAAAGTAGCAGCTTCACCCGTTTTTGAAGGCAACGCTCGTGAGTTGTCCATGCTCCATCCATAATAAAGCGATTCTCCCGGCGCTAGCGGCTCATCCGGTATCCAGTATATATACCAATGACTGGGCCTGTTTTCAGCAGGGACAATTTCTATATTCAGTTCCTGACCCGTAACGTCATATAATGTCTGGTTGGGATAGCTTGTCCCCGACAGCATGACTTTTTCCGTAATGGTTCGGCCGGTCCAGTTGTAATAAAAACCCATACCCCCGTTATAAAGGACAAAATTGGGGTCCACATAATAGATATGGCTGTTGGCATAAAGATTCTTTTCACCGGCTACAGCAGCCGTCCCGCCATATTTCTCAGAAATAAACCTGATAACCTGTCCGTCTATTTCCCCAAAAACCGACTCCGCCTCCGGCCCGAGCTTATCAAGCTGCTCTGTGGCCTTTTCCACAAGCACCGTTTGGCTTGCATATTTTGAGGCGACCTGTCGAAAATATTCAGCCGCTTTTTCTTCCTGTCCTTTTTTCAGATAGCACACGCCAAGCTGGTAGGTGGCCTTGGCTGCTACCCGTTGCGACTCTGAAAAATCAGCTAAAATCTTCTCATAAATCCCAATCGCTTTATCCAGGTCACCCTCGGTCTGCTCGGCATAAATCCCTTCCTGCAGCAATACACCCGGCGACTCAGCCATCGCCCCGGCCGTCAGAAAAACCACCCCCAGAAAAACCGCAATTTTAACTTGATTGAGCTTTTCCATCTTCTTGTCCTTTCCAAAAATGGTAACAAAAATTCAGTTATCCTGACAGCAGAATCTAAGGATTGACTGTTACCGATTTGTTACGGTTTTGTCCTTTTTTGAAAACTTTCAGACGTGATAAAATTGATGAAAAGGCGTATAGAAACTACCCGTACGTATTTCCGTCCTCGTCAACGTAAATCTCCCCCTTGGTCTTTTGCACTATATCAACTGCCTTAGGCATATCCCCAAGCTGAGGAATCTTAAACAGAACGCCGCAGTAGCGGCAGCGGACTCTGCAATCCACCGCCTCGGCCTTGAGCAGCCACCCCTTACCACAACTCGGACATTGAGCTATAATCTGCACCTGCAGAACCACCGAACAAGCATTATCAGAAGTATTGTCATCTCCTTAACATTCGGCCAAAAGAACCTTTCAGGATGAATTTTCTCCACCCTCCATAATATCAACCCCTGGAACAATAAAAAGAAAAGGCCGGCTTTTTATACCGGCCTTTTTTAAACCCAAAGCGGCAGACAAGGCTGATTTTCAGAACTTATACGTCAAATTCAAACTGGCCCAGGTTTCATCCTTGTCGTCGTTCACCGATTTGTCCATTGTTATCTGGTGATAAATACCGGGTGTAAAAATCAAATTCGGTTTTAGGTCGATATCGGTTGATATTCCAAAAACCGCATTTGACCAGTCCTGGTCCACATTCGCCCCGTTAGGGCCTACGCCGTCATTATAAACCAGCTCGCTGTGCAGGTTAAGCACCCTGTTTTCATTCGTCACCGGACAGGTGATGTTCAATCCGTAGTCGAGCATAAAAATGTGCGCAAAACCCGAAGCGGTTCCACCCACCGGAGATGCGCTTCCGACAAGCGTACCGCTGTTGGAAGGCCACAGCTTAACAAGAACATAAGTGGGCACAAGACCCTTTATCGGCAATATTTTCGGAAAAGAAAATATACCGTGAAACTCCTGAAGGTCTATGCTCCCGTTGAGCATATGCGCGCCGAATGGGTTCCAGGCCCTGTGACTGCTGAGGTCGGGGTAATTATAATACACATAGCCAAACCTGTAATTCATCTGATAAAGCTCATCGACAAATGCACGGTTCTGATAGTACACATTGTAATCCCACCGTTCGGTATCCTCGTGCCCCGACGAATTGGCCCTGTGGGCTGTTATATTAATACCGAAGCCCGTGCCGAACAAATCAATGTCGACAAAAGGATGAATCGCGCTTTTGTCATCATAAACATCGAAGCCTCTCCAGATATACTTGCTCGAATACGTAACGCCGACCCCGCCGTGCAGCTGGCCTTTCTCGGCCCACGACATACCTCCTGCAACAAAAAGAACCACTGCAACTGCAAAAAATGTTCTCTTCATAATAACCTCCTTATGTTAAAAATGTTGTCTCAGGATTTTACCATTTCCCGCTCTTTCTCATTTCCGCCTTGGGATGGTCTTTTATGGCTTTGGTGTACTTCTGTAATTCTTCTTCCGGCAGCTCATAATCGACGAGCTTTCCGCTCAGATACGCATCGTAGCCGGTCAGGTCCATCAAGCCGTGCCCGCTGTAGTTGAACAAAATCACCTTTTCTTTGCCTTCTTCCTTTGCCTTGTTCGCCTCTTCGATAACCGCCGCAAGAGCCTGGCTTGTTTCCGGAGCGGGTATAAATCCTTCGGTATCAGCCCATGTCAACGCAGCCTTGTACGAGTCCAGCTGATGGTACGCCCTCGGCTCCATCAGGCCCTCGACTATCGCCTGGCAAACCAGGGGCGCCATACCGTGGTACCGAAGACCGCCGGCATGAATCGGAGGCGGAATAAACGAATGACCAAGCGTATACATCGCCAGAAGCGGCGTAGTACACGCCGTGTCGCCAAAATCATAAGCAAAGGGCGCACGGGTCATGGTTGGACAGGCCGTCGGCTCGACGGGAATAATCTTGATGTCCGCGCCGTTGATTTTATCTGCGACAAACGGAAATGAAAGTCCCGCGAAGTTACTGCCGCCGCCGGCACACCCTATAACTATATCGGGCAATCTCTCACCGACTATTTCAAGCTGTTTTTTCGCCTCGAGCCCTATGATTGTCTGGTGAAGCAACACGTGATTCAGCACGCTTCCCAGGGAATAGCGGGTCTTGCCGGACTTGTCTGTGACCGCCTCCTCGATAGCCTCACTGATAGCGATTCCAAGACTGCCGGGCGTATCAGGCATCTCTTGAAGAACTTTTCTTCCCGCGTTCGTTTCGTTGCTTGGGCTTGCAACGCAGTTTGCGCCCCAGACCTGCATCATTATCTTCCTGAAGGGCTTCTGGTCGAAACTTATCCTCACCATAAAGACCTTGCACTCGAGTCCAAGCAGCTTACAGGCGAACGCAAGGGCACTGCCCCACTGCCCGGCCCCGGTTTCCGTAGTCAACTTTGTGATACCGAACTGTTTGTTGTACCACGCCTGGGCTACGGCGGTATTCGGCTTATGGCTGCCGGGCGGGCTGGTGCTCTCATCCTTGAAGTATATTTTTGCGGGGGTACCAAGGTGCTTTTCCAGGTAAACCGCCCTTCTCAATGGCGCCGGCCGCCAGCGATAAAGTATGTCAAGTATCCCCTCCGGGATATCTATCCATCTTTCGGCACTGACCTCCTGCTCTATCAAATTCATCGGAAAAACAGGGGCCAGCATGTCCGGGCTGACCGGCTTGCCGTCCGGCCCCAGCGGCGGCAGTAATGGTGTAGGCAGGTCCGCCGCAAGGTTATACCACTGCCGCGGAATATCTTTTTCTCTTAAATGAATCTTAATCTCACCCATTTCATTGTTCCTTTAGCTTAATACAAGTTGCTTGCACCTTCTCGTGTCCGACCGAATCTACGGATTAAAGGGGGGTATTGTACCGGATAGTTACCCGATAATCAATTTTCTTTTTTTAAGGATTTTGCGAGTTAATTTATAGTTGTCACCGTCTCAGCCGACGCCGATTTTGTCTTCAGCTCGCTATTGACCGCTAAAAAACCTCGGCATATATTCCATCTTTTGCCCTATAACATCCACCCGGACAAACTGATAATCAATCAAAATACTTTGTCACGCCAATCCTTAAACGCTGCAGCAGTAATTTGATTGACTTTAGAAACTCATTTTGCTATCATAAATTAATTGGGGGGTGGTGAAATGACCAAGAAAATCTCATGCCGTATTATCGATTCTGCTCCTCTGTCTTCTGACAACCCCGACCTGCACTTAGGCTGGTGCCTCAACGCAAAAATTTATTCTAACAACGACCACCCGTCAACGGCATGTAAGGCTCGCTCCTCAACTCGCAATTCTCAAACCGATTTAAATACCACAGGAAACCTCTTAGACTGCTACGCCTGATGGAGCTCAGGCAGACAGCCCCCTCAAATCACTTGGCAACAAACGGTGACAGCTCACGCAGCCGGTTTATAATCCCAGGCATCTTCTCAATGGTGAAATCTACCTCATCTTCCGTGTTGTATCGACTCAGACTGAATCGTATCGAACCATGAGCCGCTGTAAAAGGCACCCCCATCGCCCGAAGAACGTGCGAAGGCTCAAGCGAACCGCTCGTACACGCCGAGCCGCTGCTCGCGCAAATCCCGTACTTGTCAAGCAGCAGCAAAATCGCCTCGCCTTCGATATACTCAAAGCTGATATTACTCGTATTTGGCAAACGATTATCCGCATCACCGTTCAATCTCGAATCAGGACAGCTCTGCAATATCGTATCCTCCAGCTTGTCACGCAGATGCTTCACTCGATTATTCTCCTGGTCGAAATTCCACATCGCCAGCTCCGCCGCCTTGCCCAGTCCGATTATCCCCGGCACATTTTCCGTACCCGCACGTCTGCCGCCTTCCTGATGACCGCCTAACATAAACGACGTCAGCCTTGTTCCTTTACGCACGAACAGTACACCAATCCCCTTTGGCGCATGCAGTTTATGCCCCGACAAACTAAGCAAATCAATATTACTGTTGGAAAGATTTATCGGTATCTTGCCGACCGCCTGAACCGCGTCCGTATGAAAGACAACGTCTTTTTCCGCGCAAAGCTCGGCAATCCGTTCCACTGGAAAAATTACGCCCGTCTCGTTATTGGCGTACATGATGGTAACGATAGCCGTCTCATCATTCACCTGTTTTTCAAGCTCATCGAAGTCGAGCCTCCCCCGCGAATCAACGCCAACCTCAATCACTTCATAGCCGCGACCTTCCAGCTGCCTGCACACCGAAAGCACTGCAGGGTGCTCAACACGGCTGGTTATTATCTTCCTGCGATTGGGCCTGGCCGACAGTGTCCCCATAATCGCAGTATTATCGCTCTCCGTACCACAGCCGGTAAATATCACCTCGCCCGGTTCACAGCCCAGAAGGCCCGCCACCTTCTCGCGAGCCTCGCGTATCTTTATCCCAACCTGCCCGCCGAAGTTATGCATACTCGACGGATTGCCGTACAGCTCACAGAAGTAAGGCCGGATTTCCTCAAAAACTTCCGGCGCCACCTGCGTCGTCGCGTTATTGTCAAAATATATCGTTCTCATTTTTATTCTCTATGATGATGCGGCTCGTCCGCCGAGTCCTTATCTTCCTCAACGAAAAGATCCTCAGCCACAAACTCCCTTAGTTTCGCTTCAACCACATCCTTCATAGTAAACTCAGTCAGTCTGCACTGGGCGCACATGCCCCGAAAAGCTACTATTACCTTACTGCCCTCTACGTCAATCAGCTCGATATTGCCTCCGTGCGCCCGAAGGGCAGGCCGAATCTGCTCGTTTATCGTCTGCTGAATCAACTGAATCTTCTGTATATTCCTCAGACCTTTACCATGATGCCTCACCGGCTCACGAGGCTCTTTAATCTTATCGCCTTGTATTCTTTCGATTATCTTTTCAATCTCACCCCTACAGCCGCCGCAGCCGCCCCCCGCCTTGCAGTAATTCGTAACCTCTTCAACCGTTCTCAAATCGTTCTCTATTATTACCCGTTCAATTTCTCTATCCGTCACACCGAAGCAGTTACAGACGACTTTTCCTTCGAGTTCATGCTTTTTTGTTCCTCCGCCGCGATAATTCTCTATCGCCGCCTCGAGCGCCTCTCGCCCCATAACGGAACAGTGCATCTTCTGCTCCGGCAGCCCGCCTAAGTACTCAGCTATATCTTTATTCGTAACCTTCGCAGCCTCTTCGAGAGTCATTCCCTTTATGATTTCGGTAAGAACGGAAGAGGTCGCTATCGCGCTTGCACAGCCGAACGTCTTGAACTTTGCGTCCTTTATCCTGCCGTTCTCGTCCAGCTTGAAAGTCAGCTTCAGCGCATCGCCGCACGCAAGCGACCCCACTTCACCCACACCGTCGGGATTCTCAATTTCTCCGACGTTCCGCGGATTAAAGAAGTGGTCTTTAACCTTGTCCGTATATTCCCACATCGTTTTTTACCTCTGACTGGCACTTAGTGCCTGTTCAAAGTCGGCTATTATATCATCAATATGCTCAGTGCCCACCGAAACTCGAACATAATCTTCGGTTACACCCGCCGCTAATTGCTCTTCCCTGCTTAACTGCTGGTGCGTCGTACTCGCCGGATGAATTACCAATGTCTTACTGTCCAAGACGTTAGCCAGATGACTGCACAACTTGACGCTATTGATAAACTTAACGCCCGCTTCTTTGCCTCCTTTGATTCCGAAACCTAAAATCGCACCCTGCCCTTTCGGCAGGTATTTCATCGCCAGCTTATAATTGGGATGCGACTTTAATCCCGGATAATTCACCCACTCAACCGCCTTGTGCCCTTCGAGCCATTTCGCAAGCGCCAGCGCATTGCTGCAGTGACGCGGCACGCGCAGATGTATCGTCTCAAGTCCCTGCAAAAACAAAAACGCATTGAACGGCGACATGCACGCGCCCATATCCCGCAAAAACTGCACTCTCGCCTTTATGATATAGGCCAGGTTGCCGAAGCTCTCGACGTATTTAACGCCGTGATAACTCGCATCCGGCTCGGTTAGCTCCGGGTACCTGCCGTTGGCCCAGTCAAACTTTCCTGAATCGATAACTATCCCGCCTATACTCGTTCCGTGCCCTCCTATTATCTTGGTACAGCTATGCACCACAACATCAACCCCGTGTTCGATTGGCCGAAACAACACCGGCGAAGCAACCGTATTATCACAAAACAGGGGTATTCCGTTATCGTGCGCGACCTTCGCTATCTCTTCGTACTCTAATATATCGTTTTTCGGATTGCCTATCGTCTCGATATAAATCAGCCGCGTATTTTTCTTTATCGCCCTGGCGAAATTGGCCGGCTCTTTCGGGTCAACAAACGTTGTCTCAATTCCGAGTTTCGGGAATGTCTGACTGAACAGCGTCACCGTCCCACCATAAAGCGAATTAGAAGAAACTATATGTTGCCCGCTCCGGCAGATATTCAAAATACTACTGGTTATCGCCGCCATACCGGAAGCAAACGCAAGCCCGCCCACGCCGCCCTCCATCGCCGCAAGTCGCTTTTCCAGTACATCCGTCGTAGGATTCATCAGCCGAGTATAAATGTTGCCGAACTGCTTAAGCGCAAACAGATTACTCGCGTGCTCGGTATCTTTGAACAAATAGCTCGTCGTCTGGTATATCGGCACCGCCCTGCT
>CAYSTP010000005.1:0-30117 GCA_964434085.1 uncultured Pirellulales bacterium | reverse complement strand
AACGGGCCTATCCACATCGGGCACCTGGTCGAATATATCCAGACCGATATCTGGGTGCGATTCCAGAAGTTGTGCGGTAATCGGTGCCTGTATTTTTGCGCCGACGATACACACGGCACGGCGATTATGATTGGCGCCCGTAACGCAGGGATTACACCGGAAGAGCTAATCAGCAAAGTTCACGGCGAGCATCATAACGACTTCAAAGGCTTTGGAATTGAATTCGATAATTATTACTCGACGCATTCGCCGGAAAACAGGGAATTGAGCGAGCGGATATTCAATGCCCTGAACAAGGCGGGGTCGATTGCAAGGCGGAGCGTCGAACAGAGTTATTGCAATAACTGCAGGATGTTCCTGCCGGACCGGTACATTCGCGGTACGTGCCCGCGATGCAAGGCGCAGGATCAGTACGGCGACTCGTGCGAGGTCTGCAGCGGGACACACAATCCGACCGAGCTGATAGAGCCGCGATGCGCGAACTGCGGGAACCCTCCGGTGAGAAAACAAAGCGAACATTATTTCTTCAAGCTGGCCGACTACGAACAGCAATTAAAAGAGCTGATTGCCAAAGGATATACGCAGCAGTCGGTGGCCAATAAGCTCGATGAGTGGTTCAGCACGGGGCTGAGGGACTGGGACATATCGCGGGACGGGCCTTATTTCGGCTTTAAGATTCCCGGCGAAGACAACAAGTACTTCTACGTGTGGCTCGATGCGCCGATTGGATATATGGCCTCGATGAAGAATTACTGCGACGCAAACGAGATGAATTTCGAGCAGGTCTGGAACGATAACGACTGGGAGCTGTACCATTTTATCGGCAAGGACATTATGTATTTCCACGCCCTGTTCTGGCCTGCCATGCTGATGGGCACGGGGTTCAGGTCGGCGAATAAGCTTTTTATTCATGGTTTTCTGACCGTAAACGGCGAAAAGATGAGTAAGTCGCGGGGGACGTTTATAAAGGCTGCGACATACTTAAAACATCTTGACCAGGAATACCTGCGTTATTACTACGCCAGCAAATTGACAGCTACGGTTGAAGATATTGATCTAAGCATCGAAGATTTCATAAACAAAACAAACTCAGACCTTGTCGGCAAAATTGCCAATATTGCCTCTCGCTCAGGGCCCATGCTGGAAAAACATTTTGGGAACAGACTTGGCCGCTTGGATCAGAGAGGTCAGCTATTGGTAGGTAATATCGGGACAAGTTGCCCTGATATCTGCGATGGCTATGAAAACCTCAACTATGCGGGTGTAGTTCGCAGGATTAGCTCTTTGGCCGATTGGATAAATCAGTATGTTGAGGAAAAAAAACCTTGGGCGACTATAACTGATGCCGAGGTAACAAGAACAACATTAACTGCTGTTATAAACTCATTTAAAATTTTAACAATTTATCTTAAGCCAATTTTGCCTGTTTTTGCTGAGAAGGTAGAAAAGTTTTTAAATGTCTCTCCACTCACGATTGATGATATAAAGGAAGTACTTGAAGACCGCACAATAAATAAGTTTGAACGGTTGTTCGAGCGAGTTGATAAGAAAAAGGTGGATGCCATGATAGAAGAAAGTAAAGAATCACAGCAGGCGGGGCCCAGGGCACAAATCGAGCCTATAGCACCGGAAATTACTATCGAGGATTTTGCCAAGGTGGATTTGCGAATAGCTAAGGTTGTGGATGCGCAAGGCGTTGAAGGGGCGGATAAGCTGCTGGCCTTGAAGCTTGATTTGGGTGGAGTTGAGAAAAATGTCTTTGCGGGCGTCGCGCAGGCGTACAAACCGAAGGAGCTCGTCGGCAAAACGGTGGTCTACGTGGCGAATCTTAAACCACGCAAGATGAAATTCGGGCTGAGTGAAGGGATGATACTGGCATCGGGCAGCGGAGGTAAAGATTTGTTTATGCTCACAGCAGATGAAGGCGCCAAACCAGGCCAGCGAATCAAGTGATTCGCTGTAGTGCTTTGCTGAGCATTTCTTTTAACAATTCGGTGGGCAGGCCCATAACGTTTGTCAGGCTGCCATCGATTCTCTCAACGAACTCGTCGCCGGTTTCCTGGATTGCATAGGCGCCGGCCTTGCCCCGCCACGTGCCGCCTTTTATATGCTCGGCGAGCTGCTGCTCGCTCATTTTCCGCGGGTAAACAATAGTCGTGTCACTTTCAACAAGCTGCAAATTGTCCCTTAGCCTTATAATCGCTATGCCTGTTATAACCTTATGAGGCCTGCTGAAAAGCTTTCGAGTGATTTGCTCGGCGTGTTTCTGGTCTTGCGGTTTTCCGATTATGTCGCCATTAAAATCGGCTATTGTGTCGGCGCCGATGACGACGGCGTCTGGGTAATCTTTAGCGACTGTTTCCGCTTTGGCAAGAGCGAGCTGTTTTGCATATTCAGCCGGCTCGAAGTTTTCGGCAGGAAAGTCGGACTCATTGACCTCTGAACAGATTACATCAAAGGCATAACCAGCCTCCTCCATTAATTCTTTACGACGCGGCGAGGCGGATGCAAGTATGATTCGTGGAGATTTGTGCATTGTCGATGAATCGATTACGGCTTAAGGTTGTTTCTTAAAATGTACGTGATAGACGAGCTTTTTGCAGAAGAGCAGATACTGCTGCTCGAGGCCTGCGAAATCGGTGCCGACGTAATATTCAAAAAGTTTAGTCCCTGCAACGCGGTTGTACTCAATGGTAAGAGGGATGTTTCGGTCGGCGGCGATTCTCTTTGCCTCATCCGTCAGAGGCCAGGTGCCATCGACCGCACCCATGAGCATCTGGTGATACTGGGCTAATCTCTGGCCGTAGTTATCTTCTTTCAGGAAGCGTGCCAGGGCATACGACTGGCTGTAGAAGGCCTGCGTAGCGTCCTCGCTGATGCGTACGGCCTGGCCGGGGTCCAGACCTACCAGAACCTTGAGCGGAATCATTTTGTTTTTCACCAGGGTAAGCTTCAATCCACCGAGGCGGTTGAGGTTCTGGCTGGGGTCGAATGTAAACAGGCCGTCTTCATAGCTGTTGGCCTCGAACATCATAGCGATTCCCTCGTCCAGCCAGCTTGGCAGGCGATATTTGAAATGCCTTTTATTGAACTGGTGCCATCCTTCGTGGCCGAGCACACTGAAGGTAGTGTCGCTGCCGATATTGTAGGTGACGCAGGTATCCTTCAGACAATAGGCGCCGGATTTGATTTTGAGATAAGCGCCGGCGTTATCACCGGCGAAGACCTTAGTGAAATCTTCCCATTGTTTGCGCTTGGCGAAAAGATAAACGGGCAGTTTGAATTGTGTTTCGACAAGTTCGGGCAATTGCTTCTGGTATGCCTTGTATGCCGATTCGACAAAGCCCGGCACACGGGAGAGCATCAGCGGGTCGAGCAGTGTGGTATAGACCTCGTAGTGGTCAGTGGTGAGTTTAAGGCCGGGTGCGTATTTATTTTCCCAGGGCTCGACAGATTCGAGCATGGGAAGTCTGCGGGCCTTGAGGTATGCAATCATGCCGGCAGGGGTATCTATTCTTTTGGACTTGCCTGAACTGTCAGCGCCGCCGGTAAGAAACACGCCGGCGCAGATTAAAACAGCCGCCAAACCAGAAATACACTTTTTATTGCTAAGGCTCATAGGCAAAAATGAATCCTAATCTATAATTCAAATATCCACAAACGGTTCGCCGAAGACCTCGGCGGTGAATAGAAATACATCTGTGCCGGGGTCTTTCCATGCGTCCGGAGGCAAACCAGCCTTGTGCGAACAGCAATACGAGAGAAATTCTTCTTTACTCCAGCCGGTCTCGGTAGCTACCTGCGGTAGAAAACAGCCGGACGCGCAGCCTCTTTTAATATAGATGCCGTCGGCGCCGAGCCGCAGGCCTAATGGGTCATTGGTTTTCTTTAGAGGGGACAGCACTGAAATCTCGATGTCGAGCTCCTGCAGTTCATCGGGCGTAATAGGATTGCCGAAGAACCTGACGTCGCCGGTGGCCGAGGCCCTGGCCATGTGGCTGACCAGCTCAATCAGCGGCATCTCGGAAGTGAACTGGCCGATACAGCCGCGAAGCTGCCCGCCGTTTTTTATGGTGACAAAACACCCGCAGTTTTCATTTAGCTTCGGGTCGTCCGATTCGGCTGCGGGCACTTCTCTGCCGGTTATCACCGCTTCGACCGTGTCCCGAGCAACCTTAAGAAGTAATTGTTTTTGGTTTTCTTCCAATTTTCAGCCGCCGAATATATGGCCCAGTTTTCTCATTATGTAAACAAGTAAGGCAAGTATTATAATAACAACAATAGTGGCAATGTTAAAATACTTCTCTATCAACCGGCGAGCCCTTTCGCCGAGGAAATAAAACAGCAACGCCTCACTGCCAAAACGCATAGTGCGAAATATCAGGCTTATGCCGATAAATTTCGTCAATGGCACTTCTGCCATTCCGCCGACCCAGCTAAACAGCATATACGGTACAGGCGTTAACGCGGAAACGGCAATCGCCCAGAAATCGTACTTTTTATAGAGCTCAAGTGCCAAATTTGCCTTTTGTCCTAAATTTACCGGCCCGAAGCTTATTTGTTCGAAGAAATTCACGACCCTTTCAGGTCCGATTGCCAAGCCGAGAGAAAAGGCGATTGTACCACCAAGAACCGAGAAGAAGGCACAGGTCAGGCCGTATTTCAGCGAGCGTTTCGGCTTGCCCAGGCACATCCCTATTACCATGACATCGGCAGGAATGGGTACACATATCGGTTCGGTCAGGGCAAGCAGAATAAGGGCCAACATTCCGTATTTAGTATCCGCCCATTGGATGACCCAGTTGTACAGCCTGCGGTGCCAGTGCCACCAGGCGACCTTCTCGTCGCTCGTCGCTCGTGACTCGTCGCTCGCTTCGGTTCGCATGGTTTACTGTTTAGACTCCTCAAAGCGACCGTCAATAATTTGCCTTTGTTTGCGGGATGGTTTTGGCAGGGTGTTTTTCGTTTGTTCGATGGGAAATTTGATAATATTCGGCGGACCTGCGGGCTTTGGGTTTTGCTCCTGTTCATAAACCATTTCCTGAAACTCAGGGGGCATATCATCCAAAATCGGTCCGAAAACATCCATCAGCCAGGCATAAGGATTATCGACAAGATTTTCCTGTGTGCACCAGCGAGGGTCCAGGGGTATCATTTCAAACCAGTCTATTATAAGCCTCGATTTGGCCTGCATAGTACCTGTCGAAACACCGAACCCTTTTGCCACATCGCCGGGCTTTATGTGAGGAGTTCGGCTGGGGTCTTGCAGGAAATTGACCCGTCCCAGAGCATGTATGATTCCGCTGGCCCAGCCGGCGGGTTTGCCCTGTGTTATCGGCATCTGCGATTCGCACATCTCAACCGCTATCTCAGTCGCCATAACCGCATATTCTGAGTTGAGGTGTTTTTTGCAGAATTCATCGGTTAATTCCAGGACCGCAGACATCGCCTTTTCAAACTCGTCTGCAATATTGCTGTTTTTATTCTTTTTTTGTTTTTTTGCCTTGCCCATTTTTTTCCTTTTCATCAGCGAATTTACCTGCCGGTCCGCCTGCCGTAAACAACACCGCAAAACGAGTCACCAATGCGCCTAAAAGTACATAGCCTAAGATTACCTGAAGCATCAACAGCCCTTGGCCAAGACTGCTGTCGGGATTGGCCGCAATATCGCCAAAGCCCAATGTAGTCATTGTAACAACTGAGAAATACAAAGCGTGCCAATAACCTCGAATATCGCCGACATTGCCATATACCTTCACACAGTTCGGGAACAGCCAATATGCAAATGCAAATACAAACGCCAAACCAAAAAACCAGGCTATAATTCCCCAAGTACTGATTCCATAGTTGCTAATACACCAAAAACACCTAACAGGCCATCTTAGAATCTTGTGTTCCTTGTACCATGCTTCCCAGTTCTTTCGTCTAATGTTGTATTCCAAGAGTTGCCTTGTTCCCGGCTCTACCCTGCAATTGCCTAAAGCAACGCCTCGAAAGTCGGTGTCACAATTAGTCTTACAGCTCCAGAAAACTGTCGAGCCATCAACCTCGGAGAGAGCGAAAGAAGCTTTTTCAATCTCAGCTTGGAAGAATTCTGAACCTTGCAAATAAGCTTTTTGGAAACGTGCGTGGTATAAATGGGCACTACCAAAATCTGCAAGGTTCAGATGAGCGCCCCTAAAGTCTGCCCACTCCAAATGAGACTCGAAAAATTTCGCTCCGTTCAAGAATACACTGCCCCTAAGCTCGTATGGTAACTCTTTTGAATTATCTGGGATAATAGTTCCGGCGTTCCACAAGGGCGTACTGGTCCTTCCTCCGTTTAAATGAACTTCTTTAAGGTACCATCTTGAAAAGTCTGACCCTTCCAACTCGATATCTTTGTCGGGATTGTTTTTTCGCCAGTCGTTCCATTTGGTCATATCCTTTTTATCTGAGCAGCGTTTGAGCATATCGTACTGTTCCTGGCTGAAGCGGCGGCTCGGATTGACTTGGTTATCGGTGGTTTTCTCGCCCATACTTTTTTTGCATTCAAGACCCCGCGTGAAACGCGGGGCTAAATATATATTTTTTATACATTCTCTCCGTAGAATCCTAAGGCTGTAAGCTCTGTGGCTGACAAGATAAGTCCGTTCGGTTATACTGTCAACGTGGAAGTTTTCAAAGGGAATGGATGTGTCTGTGGCGGAATATGAGCAAATAACGAGGGTCGGTAATGGTATTCGGGTCCTGGCACCGGCGAAGCTCAACCTGTCGCTGTTAGTGGCGGGTAAACGGCCTGACGGGTTCCATGAGCTTGAGACCATAATGGCCAAGATAAATTTTTTCGATGAACTGCTTATTGAGCCGGGGACAAAAGCGGGGATAGAATTGGTCTGTCAAGGCCCCCGATGGGCGCCGCAGGGCAGGGACAACCTTATCTATACGGCCTGTGAGCAATTGCTCCAAGTCGTGGGACGAAAAGCGGATATTAAGGTAACTTTAAACAAGAGAATCCCTGCCGGGGCGGGTTTAGGGTCGGCGAGCACGGATGCAGCGGCGACTTTAATCGGCGTGAATGAGTTCCTGCAACTCGGGCTGGATAAGGCCCAGCTTTCCGAACAGGCGGCCCAGCTAAGCAGTGACGCGGCCTTCTTTCTTGGTGGGTCTTTGGCGCTTTGTACGGGCAGGGGTGAAAAAATCCGAGAAATCGGAATAGATTTTGATTTTAAGGCGATTTTGCTGCTGCCGAAGGTAAGTTGCTCAACTAAAAGGGTTTATGCCAATTACAGAGGCCAACCCCGGCGATTTGCATCTTTGAAGGGCCAAATTGATGCACTTCTGGAGAAAAACAGGATTGATTTAGTGACAAAGATGTGCGCAAATATGCTGGATTCAGCGTGTTTTGGCTTGCACCGGGAGCTTGCAGAGCTGAAAGCTCAGGTGGAATCATTGGGTATTGAGCCTTTGTGTCTGAGCGGCAGTGGTTCGGCGATGTATCATATTATTGGGACATCCGATGGGGGGCGGGTCGATGAGTATCTCCAATTAATCAAAAGGCGGTGCGGCTGCGAGAGCATCATCATAACAAACAATCGATGGTAAACTATTAAGCGAGGGAAAAGAGTATGGAAATCACCGAGGTTAGAGTCAAACTGGTCAGCAACAAGGACGACCGACTGAAGGCCTTTTGCTCAGTGACAATGGACAACGAGTTTGTTGTGAGGGACATTAAAATCATCGAAGGAGCCAATGGGCTTTTCGTTGCAATGCCTTCGAGGAAGATGTCGGACCATTGCGAGAAGTGCGGGAATAAAAATCATCTCCGGGCGAAATATTGTAACAACTGCGGCACGAGACTGCCTGAAGAAAGAATGAGGAAGGACGCGAAAGGCAGGCTGAAACTGCACGCTGATATTGCTCATCCGATTAACGCCGAGTGCAGAAGGAAGATACAAGAAAAGGTCACCAAGGCGTATAATGAAGAGGTGGAGAAATCGAAACAGCCGGATTATAAGCCACAAGAGCTGGATACACCGGAAGACGAGGACGTGCCGGAGATAGTATAAGACAAAGTTTGCTGAAATCTGCCGGCGTGGCAGATAAGCTACGGCTTTCTACTCAGGTCTTCAGGTCCTCGAAAACCCTTTCGAGAGCCCTGTCTAATCGGTCGTTCAGTTCGTATTGGCCTTTTGAGAGACTCCGACGTACCTCGAGCACTTTTTTGCGGCGAACCTCCGGCATCGAAGCGATTCTTTTGAGGACCTGGCCAAGTGGTGTACGGTTGAGATTCTCCAAGATTTGCTCCATAGTCAGGTCATCCTGGTAGGCGAGCTCGCGGCCGAAAGGCCCAAGCTCATCATCGTACTCATGAACATGCTGTTGTTCAAATCTCGACATAGTCACTACCTGTGTTGTCAGTCCGCCGGCGAGCCAATCCATTTCAGTCGCCCAAAGGCCTATAAACCCCTATATATTGTGTAGCCTTGCGTTCCTTTTCAAGGCACTAAACCGCTTTACAGTGTTGTTATCGACACCGCAATCGGAAAAACTTTAGAAAAGTTTTGTGTTTAGTTAAGTACTTCTAATGCAAGCTGTTATAGGAATAAATTAGGTAATATCCCCTATCGGGCCCAGAATGGGCAGAAGCGGGAAACAGTGATTTCAGGCCGGAAAAATGGGTTTCTAAGGACATCCAAATCGTTTTGGAGCATACAATATATAGTATGTCTTGCTGGAAAAAAGTGAAAGATTTGTGAAATTTCGAGGTCCCGGCTGATTGTCCCATAAAAAAGGCTGGTCGGCCTCAATAGTAGTATTTTAAGGTGAGGTCCACCTTCCAGGCGTCGGGCAGACCTTGTCTTTTTGTTAGTGTTACCTTCTGGCATTGCAGGTTGGCCCAGGTCAACTGGAGGTTAGAGAGGAACTCGGCGAACTTAGCGATATCAATTTCATTTATGATGATCTGGCAGTCCTGTGTCTTCTGGCCGGTGGACCGCTGGACGGGTTTTGAACTAACGGTATAGTTTGCAGAAGCAATGCCGAGCTTTCTGGCGGCGGCGTCGATAGCGACTGTGTAGTCGAATCCGGAGCTTTTCTTCTCGTCACCGTAGGAGCGCCTGTCGGGGTCGAGAGTAAGGATTTCTTCGGCAAGCTGCCGGGCTTCGGCATAAATCTTTTGGTCCCTCTCCCACGTGTCGGCTGTGTGCGGCAAATAGACGAGCCAAAGCAGCAGCGGCCACAAAGCCAGCAGCACCGGTGCGGCTACATAATACAATGTTGTTTGTCGCAATAAATCTTTCATTTTGAACCGGTTTATCCACCCGTCTTGGGCACTGCAGTTATACTGAAGGTGTCACGGCCTGCCTGTGTGCCGAGATTTTCCTGCTGGACGTTCATCGTCTTCTTGATTTCTGCAAGTAACTGCAAGGTATTGGAACGATTCGAAGTATCACCGGTAATAGTGATGTTCCTGGCTGTTACCGAGATTTTTTCTATTTTGAGATTTGTCTGTGAGGCGACTGCGTTAAACGCCTGCAGAACTGCGGTAAGCCTGGCGGGGACACTCTGTTCGCCGGTTGCGCTTAGCTGACCACTTCTAACTCGTTCGATATGGTCCCGTGCCTTCTTCAAATCCTTTCGGGCAACGGTCAATTTTGACGGCATTTTCTCTTCGTCCGGAAGAGCCGCCAAGTAGTCGGCGGCGAGTTTTTCACAAAGTAGTTTCACCGGTTTGTTTTTCTGCATCAGTCTCAGGGTCAGGTTAATACCGACGGCGATGAGTATCACACAGGCAGAGATACTTATAATTTTGAGAGTTCTTTCAAGTCGGCGTCTTTTGCCGAGATAGGGCATATAATCGCTGCGAAAGCTGATATGCGGGTCTTTCTGCAAATGCGATAGTGCCGCGCCGCAGGCGGCCGCGAACGCAACCGGATTACTGCAGCCTTGCGGCAGGGTAAACTCGGCAAATTCGGTATCCAGGCCAAGGACCGGTCCTATCTGGTCGGCTTGCAGCAAACCTGCCGAATCCAACAAGAGCAGTTTGCTCAGAGTGATTCCGGGGCTGAGCCGGGCAATGGATAAGGGCGCCTGTCGCAAGAGTGCATTGTTTCTGTCCTGGCCGGAGGCGATTAGAAAGGTTCGCTGTATAAGTGAGGTCTCGCTGTCTGAGTGGAGCGGTCCGACGAAATAACCATTGGATTCTGATAAAGCGGCAAATAGGACTCCCTCAGGCGGTCTTCGTCCGTCGAAGTAGCGGCTGGTGATAAAACGGCACAGGCAGGTGACATCGGGCTCGACTGTAACGGGGTCGAGGTTATTTGCGGCCAGAGCGTTAATCACTTCGGCAAGCACCGTCTTTGGCGATGTGAATACTCTAAGCGCCGAGCCGCTTTCATCGGACGATAATATGCCAGACGCGAGGGCAACGTCGCTGATGTCAGTGGCTAAGGCCTCTTCTGTATCAAAACGCACGGTTGATTCGATTTGTTTTTTGTCGCTGAAACTGCTGTGGACATCGTGCTGCATATAGAGCGAGCAGTCCAAAGCTACCGCAACGTGTGAAAACTGCAAATCGTGCTGGCCGCAAAGCTGAGCGATTTTGTCTGCAAGCTCTGTAAAACCGCCAAGGTCTTGAGCCTGCTCCAAAGAGACCTCAAAGCAGTCGATTATCTCCGCCGAGACTTGTGGAGAATCGAGGCAGACGACGGCGGCCTTGTCACGAGTCAGATATATTCCGAGACAGCCTTGGCCATTCACTTTGAATATGCTCCGAAAAAAATTCTCAGCCGCTCAGCACGGCTATTTTTTCCATTTTTCCCTTGTTATTTTTAATGGCAATCACGGCCGATGTTCGTGCCAGGCCGCGATTGACAGTGATACGTATCGTAAAAAAGTCGCTTTTGGTCACTATATATTGTCGGCACTTCTCGACGGAATCTCCATATTTGAACAGTTCACGTCTAATTTCGTCGGGGTCTTCAAAGGGTTTTATCCGCCGTCTTTGTATTACGCCGTCGGCAATATCGACGGAGGCACTTATACCGCCGAAGGCAAACGCGGCCTCGAGTACATTGCGAGGGGCGGTGTTTATATTAACGGTGCTGATAGGCCACAATGAGATGTACTTCAGCGCCGATTCGGTACGGTCGTCGGCGACGATAACGGGTCTGGCCAAGGTCTCGGTATTGATGAACGAGCTGTGATAAAGTCTGGCAAAGTCCGTCAACTGTGCTGTGGCTGGTATTATAGTCTTGGTTGTGCGGTAGCGTGTGCGGGAGCTCCGCGAGCGTCTTGTTCTTGCCGTTCGTCTGGGCACGGCAACCTGCTCCCTTTTGGAAATCGTTATGTCTTTGAACTCCAGCTTGTATTCCTTAATCTTGTTCAGTTCGGCAAGCTCCTCTTCCAACTGGTTAATCGTTAATTTGTTAACGTCCATCCACTCGCAAAAGGTCTTAAAACCAGCCTGAATCTGGGGCCGAACCTTTTTGTCGTTGAGCATCATCCAGCCAATAGGATACTTTGCATTCTCATCGTGGATTTCGATGGTAACGGCGGCGTCTCCGATAGTGAGACTGAGCGGCTCGGTGATAAGCGGCCAGGGCGGACCATAAGGGCCCGGAATCTGTAAGTTGTTAGGGTCGTTCAGGTCAACGGCAAGATTCGAATCCAAAGCAAAAGCCGCAAGACCGTCGACGCCGGCAAGCTCGTTGAGGTCATTGAAATCATTGGCATCATCGAAGGCATTTGCGTCAGTAGCAGTGTGCAGGAAGTCCTTGATTTTCTTCCGGTACCTGAGGGCCTGTTCGGCACTGATTGATTCGGCCCAGTCGGCAAGAAGCCGGCGATACTCTTGCTCGTCCAGAGTGAACAAGTCGGAAAAGTCGGGTTCATTCGGCCGGGCTATCACAACCGGCTCATTGATATCCTGCAGCGTGGCCAGTGCGTATTTGACTGCTGAGTCGCAGGCGTAACGGGCGGCCTGGTAATCTGTCATGTATTGACTTCGCTTGCGATAAGCCGAAACGCGCAGAGTAAGGGTATATGCAACGGCACATAGAACTACCAACAAAACCAACACGACCATAAGCGCCACGCCCCGGTCGTTAAGTCCTGTTTTCAGCTTTTTTCTCTCGGTCGTCATCAACCTTTACCGGAAGTCAAAATATCGGTTATATATCATCGAACAAATCAGGTTCATTTAAGTCATTGAAGTCATCCAAGTCGTTGAAATCAGCAGAGTCACTGTAGTCGTTGAAGTCAAAAATTTCACCGGCATTACTGTCAAACAAACCGGTTCCAAACTCGTTAAGGTCGGGCGGAACGAACTGGAACTTCATCTGTCGAGTTCGGTCGATTGCAACGGTTCGCGTAATCATTTCATTTTCCAGCACAGTAAACCTGCCGTCGTTGTCCCTGTAGGGCAAAGCGAACGAAAGACTTATTTTGACCGCCCTTGGCAGCGAATCTGAGGTCCAGGCCTGAACTAAATTGGCGCCTGCCAGAGCCTCTATCTTGAAGCAGGTAAGACCCGCGGCAAGGGGTACGAAAAGCTCTCTGTTGGTTTTGCTTTTTTCCTCGCCCAGGAGCTTGTCTTCGACAGTCAGACCGCTGTGGCTTCGGTACAAAATAAGTCCGTCGGTATCGAAGTCGTAGTTGCTCTGCCAGATTATCTCATCGAAGAGCTGCTTTTGGTTCTTGTTGTCATAGTATGTCCTGGTAATCTTCAACTGTGCGGACTGATAAAACTCGTCGAGCTTGTTCCCGATGGATATCTTGGTATCACCGGCCCCGCCGGAAAGTGGTGCGACAATCTTATCCAAATCTTCAGCAATCCGCTGCAGGATTTCATTGGGCAACTGCTGAGTCTCTACTGCGGCGTTCAACTGCCCGGCTGAACGCTGCATCCGACTATAAACGCCTATAGCAGCGATAACCAGCAATGTGCTGATGACCAGCACAGCCAGCAACTCAACCAGTGAAAAACCACATTTTCGGTCGCATGTTTTTTCTGTTTTTTTTCTCATGCTTATTTATTTTTTACCTGGTCAAGCCATTGCCTGATTTCCTCCGGTGTCATCTCGGACAAATCCTTCGGCAGCGGCGGCAACCTGTCAACAGGTGCACTGTCCAGTCGAGCGCGTTCAGACATCAACTCCTGCAGTCCGCTAAATCCCAACTGTGCCGCCTTAGCTTCCAGCAACTCGCGGGCTTCAAGAATCTGTTTTATCTGCTTTTCATTCAGTTTGGTCAGCCAGTGTGTGAATTCGACTTTCCTGAGCTGGCCGTCGGAATCTTCGTACTGGGCGGAGCATACGGCCCGCAACCACATCTTCTCTGCCACCGGGTCGAAGAAGGTCTCTACCTTGTTTGCCCATTGGATAGCCGGGTATTTGTCGCTGTAGCCGTATACGACCTGTTCTGAGACGGTTTCTGCGCCGAGCAGAGTCTCCATATTCTCGCGCGCAACGTCGAGGGCCTGCATCTGTCGAGTGGAGTCGCGAACAGCAGACGAACACCGGATGAAAACCACCAGAATGCTTGAGGCTATGATGCCGATTATGGCAGTGGCAGCGACAACCTCAGCAAGGGTAAAAGCTTTGCGTCGATTCTGCGCCAACGAGATATTCTCAGAACGGCAGTTCATCTGGTCGTTTTGATTTCAATATCTCCACGTCACCTTCTTTAAGAGTAACAATTCTGCTCAAGGTGCTTACCATAACACTGTAGTATCTACCGGTTCTGTCGAGCAGTACAATTTTGCCGCCGTATTGCCAGCCGGCGGGTCCCGCCCTGAATTTGGCCTGGAGCGTCTCGGTGTCCTGGTCGACGGCGGCGATTTCCTCATCCGGGTCATCGAACTCAACATAATCAACCATGCAGTTTTCACCGAAATCCTCGATGGTGATTATTTCTTCCTCGAGGACATCCGCGAGGTTATCCGAACTAATTTTGCGAAGGATGTACTGCTGCTCGACGATGTCGATTATTACCTCGTACCTTCGCCCGGTTTCGTGAGCAGCCATGGCGGCCTGCTGCATAGTGGAAACGAAACTGTCAGCCTGTGCTCTGAAGGTGCTTCTTCGAACCGGCTCGGTGAGATTGAAAACGGTAATAGTAGCCAGCAGGGCAACAATCGCCATCGCCACCATTGCTTCGATCAGCGTGAAGCCTCTTCGAGAGCGACTATGACGGTGTTTGCCGAAATCAGAATGCGTCTGTACTGTACAGGTCGGCATCATCACCTTCACCGCCTTCTTCGCCGTCGGCGCCATAGCTTATGATAACGAAGGGCTTCCCGCTTTCGGGATACCTTTCATAGACGAAATCATTGCCCCATGCGTCTGTAGGTATTTCGGTTGTCTCAAGAAAGCCGCCTTCGGGCCAGTTATCCACGTCGCTGGGCTGCTCGATTAGCTCTTCAAGCCCGACGTCTTCGCTTGGATACCGGTTGGTCTGCATCTCAAAAGACTGTACGGCCTGGTGGAGCTTCTTAAGATTTAACTTGGTGGTTCTGACTCGACTCTCTTTGACATGGCCGACGACGTTTACAGCTACTACAGTAGCCAGCAGTCCGAGTATTATAAGCACGGCCATGACTTCAATTATTGTAAAGCCGCCTCTTCGTTTTTTACGGGTCAACTTTTTGTTTTCCATATCAGGCTCCTTTTTTAGAACTGAGATGACAATTTAAGTATCGGCAGCACCATGGCCAGTGCGATTACACCGACTATTGCCGCCACACAGACGATAATAAGGGGTTCGAACGCGGCGCTGAGTCTTTCTACTACTACGTCCGTATTCGCCTCAAGGTTTTCGCTGATATTCTTGAGCATGGTTTCGAGCTCACCGCTTTTTTCGCCGACGCTGACCATGTGCGCAATAGCCGGGTCTATTACGCCGCTGTCTCTAAGCGGAGTAGCTATGTCGGCACCGGCGAGTATCCGGTCACGGGCTTGTCTGATGGCGTCGCGCATCAGTGTATTGCCGGTTACTTCGGCCACGACGCGCAGCGCTTCGGCCATGGGCAGGCCGGAACCGAGAAGGGTTGACAACGTCGAAGCGAATCTGCTGACCACGCGCTGTTTGATTAGCGGGCCGAATAACGGCAAAGCGAGCAGGAGCCTGTCTCGCAGATAAGCGCCTTTTTCCGTGGCTACGAAGCGCTTCAGGACCCAGACGATTAACACTACGCTGCCAATTAACGCAAAAACCCACCAGCTCGTAAGCACGTAGCTCACGTCCATCAATGCCTGTGTAATCCACGGTAACTGCTGGCCGGCGTTCTGAATTTGTTTGCCAATCACGGGAATAACCGCTGTGGTCAGGAAGATAACCACCCCGAGGGCAAATGCGATGAGAATCAGGGGATATATAAGCGCGGTTATGATTTTGGACTCGACCTTCTGGCGTTTTTCCATAAATCCCGCAATGGCGGCAAAGTTAGAGCCCAGAAAGCCGGTCACCTCTCCGACGCGAACCATGCTTATGTAAATAACATCGAAGTAGTCGCTGTAATCCTTCAGGGCATCTGTAAGCGATTCGCCGGTGACGACCCTGTCCCGCATGTCGGTAAGTGTGTTTTTGAAACGGGTATCTGACGTTTGCATGATTAGAACTGACAGTGCCTCGGTGAGCTTAATACCGGAATTGAGCAGTGTTGCCATTTGCTTGGTAAAGTCAATAAGCTGACTTCTGCTGCTTTTTCGCACAAAGGACAGCAATCTGCCGCCCTGCTCACCTCCCCCTACCTCAGTAACACTGGTGGGGTGAATGTCCCTTACTCGCAACTGCTTACGAGCTGCATAAGCGTTCTCTGCGGTGATGGTGCCCTTGGCCTTTTTGCCTCCGGCGGCAACAGCAATGTAATGGTATCGCGGCATCCTGAATTACTATTTGTTATTTTCTATTTATCATTTTTTGGCGAATATGCGATTACATTATATCGGTCTGGGTAACACGCAGGACCTCGGCAATAGTAGTGATACCGGCCATGACCTTGCGTGCTCCGTCCATACGAAGCGTTTGCAGGCCGCCGTTAAGCGCGGCCCTTTTAATGGTACCTGCGGTTTCAGTCTTGTATATCAAACCCTGGATTTCTTCGTTTATCAGCATCAGCTCATATACACCTGTTCTGCCTCTATAGCCGGTCTGGAAGCATTTGTCGCAGCCGGCGCCGACATAAAATTTATGTCCCGCCGAGAGACCATCAATATTAAGAAGACCTAACTCGCGAAGCTCATGGTCACCCGGCTGATATTCCTGTCGGCAGTCACTGCATATTCTGCGCACAAGCCGCTGGGCCATAACGGCAATAACAGATGAGCTGACCAGGTAGGGCTCAACTCCGAAATCGAGTAATCTTGTTATGGCGCCGGCTGAGTCATTCGTATGCAGCGTGCTGAAAACAAGATGGCCGGTCAAAGATGACTGAATCGCCATCCGTGCGGTCTCTACATCTCTGACCTCACCAACCATTATAACATCCGGGTCCTGACGAAGGACGTGTCTTAAAGTATTGGCGAAATTCATCCCCTTTTTTGCCGCAACCTGCATCTGGCTGATGCCCTCGAGCTGGTACTCGATGGGGTCCTCGATGGTCATAATGTTCTTTTCGGCGGAGTTTATCCGCTGCAGGCAGGCGTAAAGGGTAGTGCTTTTGCCGCTTCCCGTCGGGCCGGTCACGAAGATAACCCCGTGGGTGCGGGTAAGCATCGAGTCAAATCTCTCAAGGTCTTCTTTCCACAGTCCCAACTCGTCAAGGCCGTATAATGCGGTGCTCTTGTCGAGTATACGCAGAACCGCCCTTTCGCCATAGCTGGTGGGAACGGTGCTGACACGCAGGTCAACCTCGCGCTGGCCGAGGCGCACGCTGCATCGACCGTCCTGCGGCATTCGCCGCTCGGCGATGTCCATTCCAGCCATGACCTTAATTCGCGAAATAATCAGCGAAAGGACATTGCGATTGAGACTCAGAGTATCATAAAGGATACCATCAATACGATAGCGAATCTGAATCTTGGTTTCGTAAGGGTGAACGTGAATATCGCTTGCTCTAAGCTGCAACGCGCGGAAGAGAACATCATTGACAAGCCGTATTACCGGCGGGCGGTTAACCACATCGAGCAGGTCATCGGAGGCGGCCACCTCGTCGGCAAGCTGGTCGATGTTCTGCGAATCCAGCTCTTCGACGACCTCTTCGATGACGGTGGTGCGCTGCTCATAAGCTATATCAATGGCTGAGGTGATGGCGGTGCGCGTAGCCAGGGCCGCCCTTACCGGCATGTGTGTCATTTTCGAGACATTATCGAGGGCGTTGGTATCGAGCGGGCGGGAGATTATAACGGTCAGCTCCGCATCGCCGTCGGATTTGATTCCAATCAGGTAATGATGCTGGGCGTAAGTCGCCGGAACGGCTTCAATGAACTCAGCGGGCACGCTCTTGGTGGGAATTTCCTCGAGATAATCCTGCCCCAGTGCGGCGGCAAAGAGTCGCAACACCGACTCCTCCGTGAAGTATGGACAGCGCAGCAGGACCTCATCGAGCCGGGCGCCGCTTTCGGTGTTCTTATCCAAAAAATCGGCGAGTTTGTCGGCATCGACCAATCCCGTCCTCTCTGCGGTTTTTATCAGCAAATCTCTCATTCTCAGCTATCAGTATATCGATTTTTGTTGTTGGCTGCACCATAGTTTGTCCGGCTGCAATGACCGGCCAGCCTCAAAGACAAGCGGCTTCTAATCACCTTCCAGCACCTGTAGCGGGTCCATAGGCTGGGGCTTTATGCCGGGCCAGTCCTCGTATTCCTGCATCTGTTTTTCATACTTCTCGAAGGTGGCCCGGTTCTTCGCTGAAACTACTTCCACGTCGCTGCGGCCGCCGCGCTTTTCTTCCGGCCTGATTATATGCGCTTTTACGAATACGTATAGCCTGCTCTGGTTGTCGGTATTAGCGATGCCTCTGAACAGGCCGCCGACAATCGGTATATCTCCGAGCAGCGGGACCTTGCTGCCGCTCTTGCTCTGGTCCAGTTTTTCCAGGCCGCCAAGTATTATCGTGCTCTTATCGGGAACTGTAATTATTGTTGTCACGTCGCTGGTGATTCTGTCGGGCGGCGTCGGGTTCACCGTAGCCAGTGATGCTGTGGTTTCGCGGAAGTCGCTGCGGGTTAAAGTAATTTCGAGCTTTAGTAAGTCACCTTCACTTATGTGTGGTTTGATTGCAAGAGCGATTCCGGCATCGTAGGAATCGAAAATGGTCTGTTCGGTAAGGACATAGCCGGTCTCGCCTCCCGTTGTCGGGACCTGGCTGGACTGGGTCCTTTTGCGGTAAGTGGTCTCTTTAGCTTCTATGGTTCCTTCTTCGTTGTCGTTTACAAGAAGTTTCGGCCGGGCCAGAACCCTTCCGTATTTTTTGCTCTGAACAATATTCAACAGTGCGTTAATATGCCGGTCGCCGTAAAAGGCTGTGCCTTCACCGCTGTTGGACTGTAAGTCTATAAACCGGCTTCGGTTTGAAGTTTGTAGTTTGCTGATGATGTCCCCGGTTGTAAAAGGAGTATCACCCGGGACCAAAATGCTGGCAAGACCGGAGGTTGCAACCAGGTCCGGGAAACTCTGTATAACGTTCAAATCATAATTGAACTCATCGTTTTTGCTTATCTCGACCAGGGTAACATCAATGAGCACCTGCGGTCTTCGATGGTCGAGCTGGTCGATAAGGTTGGCTATCCACTGTTGATGCTTCTTGCCTGCATAGACCACGAGCGAATATGTGGTGGGTTCGGCAATTATTGTTATATCTTCTTCCAGTCTTCTTCTTCTTGTGGTTCTGACCACCTTTGAATCCTGGCCTTGCTCTTCGATGGTCTCCTGAATAAGTTGCTTTAGCACCTCTGCGAGGACTTCGGGGTCCTGGTTTTCAAGGGGATAGACGATATAGTTGGTGGCGGACTGCTGGGGTTCGGCATCGACATAAGCAATAATTGTCGCAATCTGCGTGTGCTGTTCGGCGGTGGCGTTAACCAGCAGTGAGTTGGTCGATTCGATTATGACAATCTGCGGCTCTTCGACCAGGCCTTCTTCGGTAAGCACCGTGGCAGGAGCCCCCTGGGCAGGCTGCCCCTCCTGAGGGGCCGTGATTCGGCCCGTCGTGGTAGTTGTCCTTCTACCACCGCTAATGATGCCAAGGGCCTGCAGTTTTTCCACGACTTCATCGGCCCCTGCGTACTGTATGTCGTACAGCCGCAGAGTCCTGAGGTCCTGTTGAGCCACATCGAGTGAATCGATCAGCGTCTCGACGATGTCAAGCTGCTCGGGCATACCTATCATCAGGATACGGTTGGTTCGCTCATCCGCATCGAGATAAACCTCAGGCTGTGCGGATTCAGGTGTCGGCGTCGGCTGCGGTCTTGGTCTGGGCTGCGGCCTGCGACCGCGGGCAGGTGCTGCAGGCGTTGGTTGCGTCGGGGCAGCTACCGAAATTGTGATGGTGCCCAGTTGCTCAGCGAGTGCTTCGACCTGGCTGGCCAGGCTCTGGGCCATGGTGTAGCGAAGCTGACGGTAGCGAAACTGTTTGACCTCGCCCGGCTTATCGATGATTGTAAGCAGCTCCTCGACCCTGCCCATCCGATATGCGTAGTCTGTTACGATTAGTTTCCCTGCATCGGGAACGCCCTTGATATGCGCGCCGAGTTTCATCTCTGTAAGCAGGTTTTCGGCACTGGCTGTGTCGATGTACCGCAGGTCAAAAACCCGGGTCACAATGACGTTGCCAAACTGCACTCTTTTTTCCTCGGTGTCGAACAGGACGGGGTCTGTTTCCAGTACCTTGCCGATTGGTACAATAGTAACAAGGTTGTCTTTTCGAGTCATAGCAAAGCCACGGAATTTCAGGACCGACTCAAGCAAAGGATAGAGTTCACCTACTTTAATCTTGCCTTGAACACGCAATGTCACCTGGCCCGTAACCTCCTTAGGATCGTACAGCAGATTCAGGTCAAGATATTTACCCACCAGGTCAATAAGTTCAACAACATTAATTGTCTCAGGTAAATCCAGCTCGAGCTGCTCATTAGCCAGTTCTGTTGGTGCCGGCTCGTAAGAATATTTTTTGATTGCCGGGCCTGTCTCCTTCGGCGTCAGTTCTATTATCTTCGTAAGGCCGGATTCCGGCTGAGGTTCCTGAATGGTTCGAACAGGAGATTCCTGCTGTACGGTCACGGTTTCAACTTCCAGCTCAGGGGCCTGGGTTGTGCCTTCAGGTTCAGCAGCTTTCAGCGCAGATTCGACTCTTTCGGCCTCAGCCAGGGAGTCAAGTATCTGGTTAAAAAACTGGTCATCGTCAGGCTTGTTGACTTCAGTGACAGTAGATGTATCAGCCGGGAGCACTTCCGTCACAACCGGTTGATTCGGCTCAATCGGCTCGACGACAGGTTGCGGTTCGGAGATTTGCTCCAATGCAGAAAGCACCTGCTCGAGGCGGTCGGCGGGCGCAGCTACAATCACAGAATCATCGAGCAAGTCAACGAGAACTCGCGGTTTTTCGCCCGCTGCCGGTAGAACGGCGAACGTGGCCAGTGACAGGTCAGTCAACTGTTCAGCAATTTTCTCCTGATGCAGAGCAGTCACAAGGTTCTGGTCGGCAGGCAACAGAACAACCGTGTACGGCTCTTTGCTGTCAACCAACTCGAGCAGAACTCTGGTCTTTGCCAGGACGGACATCTCCGCGGTGATTAGAATCGTCTGAGTGTTGGGTATCTGCGAGGCGGTGCCGAGATTTGACTGGGTGATGTACCCAATGGCCTGTTCGGGTGATATGTTCCTGACCGAGCGCGACATGAAGCGTTCAGACCCAGATTCGTCCTGCGCCCACGCCCATGAAGCTAAGATAATTACCGCTGACAGTGTTGCCGCCGTGAACAGCCTTCGCAATTTCCGGAGTCGAGATAAATACTCAATCGTCATAAAACGCTCCAACAGCCTGTCCAGAGGCTGGCCGCAGTAAAGGGGTTCCCCAAATGCGATAAGGCACGTTTGGGGGCTCCAGCCATGTCCTCTATCGGCTTGACGGGGGCCGAATCTTAGCGTATAAGCTCTTTTTTTCTAAGCCCTTACGGGCGCAGCCGCTAAGTTATTTCCAGTGGGTCGGATAAGCCCGTCTGCCCCTGTTAATAGACACTCAGGGGGCGCAAATGTTCCGTCTTTTTCGGACTTGAGACGATTTTTCATCGTCTGGCAGTTTACGTCAGCAGCAGGCCTAATTGGGGCAGAATCCCACTTATCCCGACGTACATCGGGACAGGCAAGAATACACGGACGTCAAGCGGGGTTTTTGCTTATCCAGTTCAAGTTACCAGGGGGCGGATTTAATCCGAGGCCGGCTCCGGCTTCGTCTCGGCGCTGCGGCCGGACGGGTCTTCGTTAGCATCCTGGAGTTCTTCGCCAAGTTCGTCCAGTAGTGAAGCTTCTTCCTCTGTGACCCGCGAAGCGTTGGCCAGTCGCTGCATAAGCCCGTCAGCCTTTTCGAGCCATTCGTTCGGGTCCTCAATGTCCTCGGTTTCCTTGACGAACTGATCGAAAATTGCAATCTCAGCGGCGTCAAGCTCCCTTCTACCCTGAACATTCTTCGGCGGTCTCGATGGACTTACATCGGTCCCGTTGCGGTGAGCGTCGATTCGAGTCGATAAATCCTGAGGCCATGAAGGACTCGCAGGTACTGCAGACGATGGCAGTACGGCAGGCGCTTCGGCACTGTATGAGGATTCGCTTTTAATCAGGCTTCTCTTGGGTGCCCGCTTGGCCTGGAGTTCATAAGTCCTTGTGCCATCGCGAATTACGACCTTGCCATCCTTCACTTCTTCCACGACCAGATGACCGATTTTGCTTGACTGTCTTATCCATCGCAGTCCCCTGCCCGGCTCGTCAATCAGCGCCAAAGACATTTCCGGGCGAAGTGCATAGTAGCTGGTGCCCAGCAGCTCGAATTTTGCCGAGACTTGGGCCTGGGGCCTGACTGCAGGCTGGTTGCTGCGCGCCGGGGCAGGTCTGGTCGGTCTTGGCGGTGGAGGCGGATTAAGGTACCTGGCAAAATCCCGGGCCTGCTGCACCAAAGGCGATACGGTTCCGGCGTCGGCGAGCGCAGTGGTTTTCTTCAAGCTCTCCAGTACGCCTGGTGAGTTAAGCAGGCTCTGCGTTTGCTCGTCCATACCGGAGGAAAACACCGCCGGAAGTGCAATCAGCAAAACCGCCGCTGCGGCAACGGCGATACTCGTTATTCTCAATGCCTTAGTCATTTTTTACGCCCATAGTCAATAGTTTTTGACACATCGGCCTGGCCAAAGTTCCGCTAATTCGGAGGTTTTTGCGCACACACTCTCAAAAGAGCGAATCATAGGCCTCGCTGCTGCTAATGATTATCGCCAAAAGTTGTGGCTCAGTTTGACGCTTTTTTAGCAGTTTTTGGTGAAATTGACCCCACGCAGTTAATAACCAGCTTTTCACCGCCGGCGATGTCAACTATCAACTTGCTGTCAAAATACCTCTTTGTAGCAAGGTCTTTGGGGGGAACAATGTCGAGAATGATTTCGTACTTGTCTTCCAAATACTCCTGGCTAACGATTTTAATAGCATCATTGCTGGCAGATACCGACTCAATCTCAAAGTCCTCACCATAGTTGCTCAGGATGTAAAGTGTTTTTCGAATCGGCTTGTCCGGGTCGGCATTGAGGGCAATAAGCGTAGCCGGGTCGGACTTAAACGGTGGCAACAAGTCAAATGAAATGGAAATGGTCTTTTGCGACGGATGGGTCAGCGTGATAGATATGTTGCCGTTTCTGACGCCCCTAACTTTTTCCATATCGACCACGGGTCTGATGACAAACTCATTAGCTTCCACCACCGGGTCATAGTCCACCTTCATGCACTCGGGCCTTATCTGGATGCGTGAAATGGCAAAGGCCCTGCCGTCAAGGCTTTGAATTTTTATGTCGCCCACACCGGCATTTTCTTCATTAGGCCTTAATCTAAAACGTTTGGGTTCGTAACTTATCTTCTGGACCACATTGGCCTTGATTGTCAACGGAGCTTTGGGGTGTGCCTTGTCGTTGCTTAAAATATACAGACTTTTACTCACATGGCCGCTTCTGAGGCCCGGGTGGAACGTCACGGTTATGGTGCCGCTTTCTCCTGGTAGATAAGTCCTCTTTTTCAGCTCAGGCACAGTGCAGCCGCATGTGCTCTGAATCTTCTTAATCTCAAGTACCCCCTGCCCCTGATTTGAGAATTGGAATTGGCCCGTGTTCTTGGAACCGGGGTCGATATCTCCGAAGTCGTGAACGGCCGTTTCTACAACAATCTGAGGCGGCGGCGCCTCTATGGCAGTCTCAGCCATGGTTTGCTCTGATTGTGATTCAGCCGCCTCTTGCGCAAATTCCTCAGACCTGGGCATAGTGTCGGCAGCCTTCTCCTCACAACCAAGCACGGTTATTAATATAATGGCAGAAGTGACAATTGTAGTAAGCCAAAAACTGATTTTCATATTCGTCTCTCCAATATCAAATCCATATGTTTCAAGCCAACCAAAACTTTTAGTATAGGCAAAAAGCTGCCTCAAGGCAAGTGAAATTGTATGCTCATTCTGTGGCAGCACCTCTGCAGGCGAAAGGTGCCGATAACAAGAGCGAACCGGCGGCAGTTAAAACTCGAAGCGGACTTATCCAGGGCATTTTAGTGCCAAACGCGCTTGGGGCCCCTAAACGTACCTTACTGCGTTTGGGGGAACCCCTTTACATACGGCGTTCGACTGATTAGTATAGTATGTAAATGGGACCGGCGAAAAATCACGACTCGGCTGAACACGTCGAAGTCAAAACGGGAACCCCTAAGGCTGCTATGGAGACTTGTATGGGCAAGAAGACCTGTGACGTTTCGGTCGTAGCACCGCTTCTTAATGAAGAAGATAATATAGAACCGCTTTATGAGCAGATTACACAGGCGCTGAGCGGAATATACGACTACGAGATTATATTTGTCGATGACGGCAGCACCGATGCGAGCTTCAACATTCTTTCACGGCTGCAAAAGGCCGACCCACATGCGCGGGTTATTCGGTTTCGCAAGAACTTCGGCCAGACGGCGGCGATGAGTGCGGGCTTCGCGCATGCACGAGGTGACATCATTGTCGCCGTCGATGCGGATCTACAGAATGACCCGGCTGATATTCCGCGGATGATAGACAAACTCAACGAAGGGTATGACGTAGTCAGCGGCTGGCGTAAAAAAAGGCACGACAAGGCATTGACTCGCCGACTCCCTTCCAGGATAGCCAACTGGCTGATAGCAAAAATTACTGGAGTTAAGCTCCATGATTTTGGATGCACGCTCAAGGCCTATCGTAGAGACGTGATTGCCGAGACTAAACTTTACGGTGAGATGCATAGGTTCATACCGGCTTTGGCAAGCTGGAGCGGCGACAAGATATGTGAGATGGTCGTTAATCACAGACCGAGGGCAGCCGGCCAGGCAAAATACGGACTGGGTCGTACTTTCAAAGTCATGCTGGATTTGATTACCGTCAAGTTTCTAGTTTCATTTTCCACAAAGCCCATTTACATCTTTGGTGGATTGGGCATGCTGACACTGTTCGGGGCGGTTGTATGTGGGCTTATCGTGGTGTACCAAAAACTCTTTTCAAACTTTTCAATGAATCGTAATGCTCTGTTTTATCTAACCGCGCTTCTTATCACCACAAGTGTTCAGTTCGTTCTGATGGGGCTTCTGGCCGAGATGCTCGTGCGAACTTATCATGAATCACAGAATCGTCCGACTTATGTCATAAAGGAGATTCTCGAATCGTCCGAAGCCGGCGGGGAAGCTGAATGAGCAAGCCGTCACCCAAAAGCCACAGCCCGGGAAAAGGCCATCCGCACATACTTGGTAAAAAACAAGCCGACCTCGAAGTAATTTTAATCGGACTTGCGATAATCCTGGCGGGCGTTCCCTTCTGTCTCGGCAAGTATTTCGAGTTCAATTCGCCGGGGCCTTTCGACAGCGGTGCTTATGCCTACTCGGCAGCACATATATTAAACGGGGCCAGGATTGGGATAGATGAGATACCGAGCGCCCAGCCTGGCACGCTTCTGGTCAACATACTGGGGGTGTGGCTGTTCGGTTTCAGCGATACTGGGCCAAAGCTGATACAAGGCCTGTTGCAGTTGGCGGCGCTGGTCCTTATGTTCGTTGTCGTGCGCAGACTGTTTTGCACCCTGGCGGCGATTGTGGCTGTGGTTGTGGCGTCGGTGTATCTTTCTGCACCTCTTATAGCCAAGTTCGGCAACGTAAAAGAACAGTATATGATTGCCTTTATGATTATGGGCATAAGCTGCTTTGTACTGGGCCAACTATCGGGCAAGGGTTTCTGGAGTATTTTGTCCGGCGCATTTCTGATATGGGCGCCGTTATTCAAACCAACGGGATTATCGGCTCCGGGAGCTCTGGGGATATTCATTATCGCACAGGCTGTTCTAAGGAACCGGACAATCCGACAGACGATTAGAGATGCCGGGCTGCTTTTACTCGGGGCGACAATAGCAATGGCCCCGATGTACATATGGATAATCACGGCAGATGTAAAAATGGAATTGCCCTACTCGTTTGTCTGGAGAGTTGCCGACAAACTGTTGCCGTTTGAGGGCGATGATACAGATAAAGATGAGGCAGGCTATGTCTCGGCCGGCCGCGAGCTGGTGCCATTTTCCCAACAGTGGCCGCGGGTTCTCAGATATTATAAACTTCTTATACTGCCAATTTCACTGGCGGTCGGTTCCATTCTGGCGCGTTTGATGGTCTGGGCCAAAGCGAAGCTGAGGAAAAGAACTGCGCCGAATACTGATACATGCGGGCGTTTCGTACTTCTTTTCGGCTTGTGGTGGTTCCTCGATATGGCGTTTGTGTGGATAAGTCCTTATTCCTACGAACAATACTATCTGCCACTTAACGCCTCTGCAGCAATGCTTGGCGGGTATATAGTGATGCTATACCAGCGAAAACTCAGCTGCAGTAATAAACGAACCTGGTCGGCAGTCGGAATCGGGGCTTTGTTAGTTATGCTAATTATGTCCTGGCACATATTTGCCGGGATAAAAACAAGCCCGCATTCAGGCGCTAATTATGGCATCAGAAGTCGCGGCTATATTCAAAAGTATCGGGAAATCTCGCTGCGCCGACAAAGAGACCTCAAAGGCCCGTGGGAGGCTGTGGGTGATTACATCCGCATGCACTCGGAGCCAAATGACAAGATTTACGTTTGGGGCTGGTACCCGGGCATATATGTTCAGGCCCAGCGGTTCAGTTCGGCGTCGAGGGCGTTCACTATGCCGCGACCGGCGCCGGCCAAGCTTGCCAAAGAAATAAATACGCTTCTGGCGGAATTCAACAAGAACAAACCTAAGTTCATCGTCGATTCGCGAAAGCGGCACATGCCGACGGAAAGGCCGCCTTATGAGTTATGGCCTATAGTGCCGCAGGGGTTTATGGGTATGCAGAAACCGACATTCCTGCCGCTCAATAAAGAGGCCATTAATTTGTACGACCGTGAATGGGCCAAGTTGTTGGCGGATAATTTCGGTGAGGATGAAGCGGAGCGTTACAGGGTTCTCAAGCCCTTCAGAGAATTCATAATGACTAATTACCGGATTGTTTCCATGTTCGGCGAGCATGTGCTCTTTGAGCTGAAAGAACCTGTGAATAACTCAAGGCGGCAGCAGTAGTGTCGAAACTAAAGATGTTTATGACAAATTATGAATTTCCGCCGATAGGAGGCGGGGGGGCGAATGCACACCTGTACATTCTTAAAGAGTATTCCAAAATGCCCGACTTGAAAATTGACGTATTGACGGCAGCAGCAGAGCCGGGCTTTTTTCAGGAGCGATTCACCGAGAACATTACCATTTACAAAGCGGGGCTGCACAAAAAGAGCCTGCACTATTGGCGAAAGGTCGAGGTAATCGAATGGCTGATAAAGGCAAGGCGTCACTACCACCGGCTGCTGCGACAAAACGAATACGACCTGGTACACGCTTTTTTTGGTTTTCCAAGCGGGTACCTTTGTTACAAGACAGCAAAACGGATACCTTATATCATTTCCCTGCGCGGCTCGGATGTGCCCGGTTATAATATCAGGCTGGGTCTTGACTACAAATTATGTGCCCCGCTTTTCAGGAACATTTGGATAAATGCGGCAGAGGTAGTGGCTAACAGTGAGGGGCTGCGTGCATTGGCTATGAAGTTCACGCCGGATATCGGTATCAAAGTCATACCGAACGGCGTAGATACCGAACATTTCCGTCCACAGGCAAATAAGTCTATGAGCACGCCTGTCAGGCTTCTGACGGTCTGTCGGCTTATCAGCAGAAAACGTATCGATATTCTAATCAAGGCGGTAGCCAAATCCCTGGCTGACGGTCTGGACGTAGCCCTTAATATAGCTGGTGATGGTAACCTGCTCAGTGAGCTAACGCATCTGGCCAAAGTTCTGAATGTAACCGACTCGGTGAACTTCCTCGGTCGAGTCAGTCCCGACCAGATGCCAGCCATTTACAGGGATAATGACATTTTCGTTATGAGCAGTCAGCATGAAGGTATGAGCAACGCAATACTGGAGGCTATGGCCTCAGGCCTGCCCATAATTACGACACGATGCGAAGGGGTGGATGAGCTAGTGAGTGGCAATGGAATTGTTGTTGAGCAGGAAAACCCGACGGCCGTTGCTGAGGCAATCAAAAAACTCGTCGGCGACGTTTTACTTTACGGAAAAATGTCCGAGGCGTCGAGAGAAAAGGCGATGGGGCTGACCTGGTCCTCGGTGGCTTTGCAATATACACGGCTGTATCAACTTGTCCTTCAGAATCGCCGCTACAGAACACAGAACTTATAAACTTTATGTGCGGGATAGCAGGATTCAATTGGAATGATACCGAGCTCATCAAGTCGATGAGTGACTCCCTGAAGCATCGCGGGCCCGATGATGAGGGGTTTTTCTTCGATTCGGGGGTATCGCTGGGGCACAGGAGACTGTCGATTATCGACCTGTCACCTAAAGGTCATCAGCCGATGGTCTTTGAGAACCTGGTGATAGTCTATAATGGTGAAATCTACAACTTCAAACAACTTCGCGAGCAGCTTAAAGCCGAAGGCTATAATTTCCTGTCCGATACCGATACCGAGGTTATTCTTTACAGCTATCACAAATGGGGGCCTGCTTGTGTAAATCGTTTCAATGGAATGTGGGCGTTCTGCATTTACAATAAACCTGACAAAACTTTTTTTCTTTCCAGGGACCGTTTTGGAATAAAACCCCTTTATTATTTTTTTGACGGCCACAAGTTCATATTTGCCTCGGAACTAAAGGCTATCAGCAGGCATAATCCGCATCTTACTTTGAGTACTGAAGCGATTAACTTTTTTTTCTATCAGAAGTACATAGGCGGCGGTCTGACGATATTCAAAAATTGCCACAAGCTGCGGCCTGCTGAGAATCTTCTTTTCGAGCTTAAGACAAATAAGGTCGCCATAACAAAGTATTATGACCTCGATGAACAAATTGCCAACTTTCAATGCGTCCCACTGAACGAGAGGCTCAAGACCATTGAAAGCACGATAACAGACGCCGTTGAGAAGAGACTCGTAGCTGACGTTCCCGTGGGAAGTTTTTTGTCGGGAGGACTGGACTCGTCACTCATCTCCGCCATTATCAGCAGCCGGCACAAGAATTTTGATACGTTTTCAATTGGCTTTAGAGATGATTCTTACAACGAGCTCGAGTATTCTAAGCTGGTTGCGGACCACATAAACACGCGGCATCATTATGATTACATGGACATTGATGAAGACAGTATCAAGTTCGTCCTCGACAATATGGATGAGCCGTTCGGTGACGCTTCTGTTTTCCCGACGTATTTATTGTCTAAAATCACTAAACAAAAAGTTACAGTCTGTCTATCCGGTGATGGAGGCGATGAAATTTTCGGCGGTTATGATACTTACAAAGCTTACAAGCTCGCACGTTTTATCCCTGGTGCAGCTACAAGGCTCTGTGGTTATTTTGTTGATTTTCTTCCACCCTCAGATAAAAAAGTCAGCTTGTCTTTTAAGGTAAAAAGATTCACCAGAGACTCAGACAGCAATATAAATCGAAGGCATCTGGACTGGATGGCTACTTTCAACGATAACCAAAGGAAAAAGCTTTTTAATGACATGTTTCTCAGTGCTGAGTCTCTTATAGGATATAGTGATGAAAAAAGTATTATTTCAGTACAGTTAAATGATATTAATAATTATCTGCCTGAAGATATTCTTAAAAAAGCCGATTTCGCATCAATGTTAAACTCTCTTGAAGCCCGAGTGCCCTATCTTGACCATGAGCTGGTTCCTATGGTGTTGTCGCTGCCGGAAAAATATAAGATTAAAGGACTAAAAACAAAATGGCTTTTGAAAAATATCGCTTCTAAATACGTGCCTAAACAAATAGTAAACAGACCTAAAAAAGGATTTACCGTCCCGGTTTCCAGATGGATCAAAGAAAGTGCCCTGATTGGTGAGCTTTTAACAAATCGAATATATTATCAGCATGAGCTTTTAAATTTTGATTACGTTATGAATCTGTATAATAATCACATTGAGCAAAAACAAGATAATGCCAGACAGCTATGGTTGGTCTTCATATTCAATTACTGGTGGAACAAGAATGCATGAGAAGAAAAAGGTTGCCTTTAATTTCGGCACAAATTGGCAGCAATTTTCTGAGAATTCGCTGGATAACCTCAAATTTGAAGAGGCCTTTAACTCACTCGATAAACTGATAGGCCATAAGAAAATTAAAGGCGGCAGTTTCTTGGATATTGGGTGTGGCAGTGGAATATTCGCCATTGCGGCTTCATTAGCGGGGGCGAGAAAAGTAATAGGGATCGATATCTCCAAGGAGAGCATCACGGCGTCGAACAGTAACAAGAGAAGATTTGCCGACCAAAATACCATAGATTTCTTTCATAAATCAATCTTCGACGATGATATATTGCACCTGGGGCAATTTGACATTGTATACTCGTGGGGGGTTTTGCATCATACAGGCGATATGTGGAAGTC
>CAYSTP010000004.1:0-32913 GCA_964434085.1 uncultured Pirellulales bacterium | reverse complement strand
TAGTCGTTAGTCAATAGTCGTTAGTGTAAATCCATTTTACTGGTTTGGAACAAATAGTCCAGCTTGACTGCAAGCTTTTTGGTGATAGTATGAGAACCATACGGGAGTACAGAAAAAGACAAATAATCTGGAAAGGGACAAGAGATGCGGGGATTAAAGGTATGTCTGTGGATAGCGGGTATTTTTTGCCTGTCGGCGGTAGCCGGAGTCTTTGCGCCGATGTCGCTGTGGCCGAAGGTCACCGGCATTTTCGGGATAGAATCGCTTCCTGATGCGCCGGTGTTCGAGTATTTTGCCCGGCTGCTGTCGGGAACGTACGGCGCAATCGGGGTGTTTTTCATCATACTTGCGCTGCGGCCTGAGAAGTATGGCGTGATGGTTCCGTTTTCGGCGGTCGCGTCGGTGTTGGTGGGCGCAGTGGCTTTGATAACGGGTACAGTTGCGCAGATGCCGGTCAAATGGTTCCTGTGTGATTCTCTGCCCTGCATTGTGTTGGGTGCCCTGATTCTTGTATTCCGGCAGCAGGTCAAGACTCAGCCGTCCGCCTGAGTGATTTGGTCGAGGACCTTTTTTATCTTGTCGGCGGAGGCGTGAAGGGCTTTGAGTTCGTGTTCGGTAAGCGGGGCTCTTATAATACTCTTTGTTCCGCCTGAGCCGACGACACAGGGGACGCTGAGACAGACGTTCTCGATATCATATTCACCCTGCATCAGTGTCGAGACGGTAAGAATACTGTTTTCATCTCGCAGGACAGCCTGTGTAATCCTGACCAGAGACAGGCCGATTCCGTAGTATGTAGAACCCTTATAATCGATGATGTGATAAGCACTGCTGCGGACCTGCTCGGCAATTTCGCGATGGTGCTGTTCGTAGTCGCAGACGTTACAGGTTTGGCAGTACTGCTTAATGGGTACACCTGCAATGTGTGTCATGCTCCATGCGGGCACTTCGCTGTCACCGTGCTCTCCGATTATGTAGGCGTGGACGTTATGGGCGTCGATGTTGCAATGACGGCTGAGCAGGTACTTGAAGCGAGCACTGTCGAGGACTGTGCCGGAACCGAAGATTCTTTCTCTGGGCCAGTTGAGCTGTTTAAGGGCGACGTAAGTCAATGCGTCAACAGGGTTTGTAACCATTACCAGGACGGCGGGGCTTTTTTGTTCGGCGATGGAGGCGCAGATTGAGTGGACGATTTTGACGTTTTGCACAATTAGTTCGAGACGTGACTGGCCCGGTTTCTGTTTTGCACCGGCGGTTACGACGATGATGTCGGCGTCGGCACAATCGCTGTAATCGCCGTGTTTTATTGTTACCGGGGGTATGAAAGGCAGGCCGTGTGAGAGGTCCATCACTTCGCCCTTGACCCGGTTTTCGTCGGTATCAACGAGCGCGATTTGGCCTGCCACGCCGGTCGGGAGCAGGGCGTAAATATATGCCGTTCCGACGGAGCCGGCGCCGATAACCACAACTTTTTTCTGTCCTGACTGCATGATACATTTCCCCTATTTTTTGCGATGTTTACCTTAAGTTATTTACGGAGCGAATAAGCCTTTGTGCACGTATGTATTTCACGAGCTGTTTTCGATTCTGCGGCGGGTAAAAAAATTCTGGAGCAGGGCAGCGCATTCATCGGCCAGGACGCTGCTCGTTACTTCGAGTCGATGATTCAGTCTTTGGTCCTGAACTATGTTGTATAAGCTCCTGACTGCGCCGGTTTTCGGGTCGTCGCAGCCGTAAACCAATCTGTCAATGCGGGCAAGAACAAGGGCGCCTGCACACATCGGACAGGGTTCGAGGGTGACATACATAGTGCAATTATTTAATCGCCAGGTTTCGAGAGCGGCTGCGGCCTGGGTAAGTGCGATAATCTCGGCGTGTGCGGTGGGGTCTTTGAGCAGCTCGCGCTGGTTGTAAGCCCTGGCGATTATTCGGCCTTCGTGGACGATTACCGCACCGATGGGGACATCGCCGTTTTCCCGGGCTATTTCGGCCTGTTGAATTGCCGAGCGCATGTATTTGGCGTCGTTGGCTGCTGTTTGTTGCATAGAAAACTGTCCCTCAAAGTACAGTATGGGATTTTAGACCGATGGCATAACGACGTCAAGAAAGAGTATGCCGGCGGATAAGTCTTTATGCGGGGAATATTTCGTCAGCTATTTCGTCACCGACGCGGCTGGCGTAGTAATGCCTAAGCGCATTTTTGCCGTCATTCTGGAATTTCTCAGTTGAAGAGAACATACCGGCTTTCATCATAAGCAGTATTGCGACGCAGGCGGCGACGTTTGCAGCGGCGCTGCGGTACTTTCTGAGCCTTTCGAAAATCGTGGGCTCAGGCAGGGCCTCTTTGAGCTTTTGCGCCTTAGAGGAATATCTCAAAGAGTGTTTGAGCACTGAAACGGTTTTGCAGTTGGCCCTCATAAGCAGGTCCAGACTGTGCGGCTGGGACCTGATAAGCTGCAGCGCTACGTCCACTCGTGATGACAGCAGGAGGCGGTTGCGGCATTTTGGGCAGGAGGCAATGTGTCGCTGTATCCAGCCGGCATCAGGGCCGATATGTTTACTCAGTGCGGTGTACAGCCGGCTTTTTATATCTTTGCATATTCGATTTTTTTGCTGTGTTTTCATCTTTAGTTTTCGCTTTTATTCATCCATACGGCCAGGAGCCGTACCGCCTTACATCGATATACCCTGGCAGTTGCGGGCGTGATGTCGAGAATTTTTCCAACCTGTCCGTAAGGCAATTCAGCCAGGTCGTGCAGAGTCACTACTTCCCGCAGATTATGGGGTAACCTTGAGATACATGAGCGTAGTTTTTCCTGCAACAGGCCTGAGTTCAAATCATTGGCTGTAGTTGTGCTTTGCGTTTGAAGCATTCGCACACGGTTTCTTTCAACAATTTTGTGTCTGAGCATTGACAGAGCGGTGTTCGCAGCGGTTCGGAACACATAAGCCCTGACGTATTGAGGCTTCTGTCCCGCCTGATAGTGAGCGAGTTTAAGGAATGTGTCCTGATATGCGTCACAAACATCCTGCTCATTGGCAAGTATCCGCCAGAGCATCGTCACTAACTCGGGCCCATGTTTCTGCATGGCGGACAGTACCCATCGCTGAGTGCCGCTGAGGACCTCAGGTATGCTAACATCCCACGTAAGTCCGGCGATGTTTACCTGGCCAGCCATAAATGTCAGTTTATCAGTGTTTCATAATCTAAGACATCCCCATAGGACCTATGTTAACAGAAATTTCGAGAAAGTCTTCAAAAATCTCATTTATTTTAATAACGCTATCGGAGCGTATCCGTCTTACTTAGGGCAACGAAGCCATTTTTTACCCATAGAGGCCATATTATGCTCTTCAGCAGGCAGGATAATGACAGGCCAAAAGGCGTAAAAGAGCCGCAGGACGTGGTGGGCTGGGTTGATGAGATTCTGAACAAGGCTATTAGCTGCGGGGCCAGTGACGTTCATTTCGAGCCGACTGTTTCGGAGCTTCAGGTCAAATTCCGGCTCGACGGCGTTCTTGGGGTTGTAGAAAGACTTCCGAAAATCCTGTCGGATAACGTCGTTGCCCGGCTTAAGGTCCTTGGCGGCCTGTTGACTTACCGCAATGACATCCCTCAGGAAGGTCGAATGGAAATCAAAACTTCGACGGACGGCGTGCTGGATGAGCGTCTGGCGGTCTTTCCCACAATTAACGGTCAGCGAGCGGTAGTTCGGCTGTTCTATCATCATAAGGAACTTTCCAGGCTCGAGCAGCTCGGTTTTTCAGGTCATTTGTACGAGACACTGAAAAGGACAGCAGTGCAAAGTCAGGGATTATTGCTGCTGACGGGTCCGGCGGGAAGCGGCAAGAGCACAACTTTAGCGGCAATGCTGCGGTATATACTGAGCAGCTCGCCGGGAAAGAGTATTGTGAGTCTCGAAGACCCGGTGGAAATCAGGATAGACGGCGTCACCCAGGTGCAGATATCGGCCTACAGCGGTATGGATTTTCCAACTGCTTTGCGTTCCCTGTTGCGGCAGGACCCGCAGGTGCTGATGATAGGCGAAATTCGTGATGCCCAGACGGCGAGGATTGCAATCGAGGCGGGTCTGACCGGCCATTTTCTTATGAGCACGATGCACAGCGGTACGCCGGCGGCTGGGTTTTTGCGACTGCTTGAGATGGGCATCGAGCCTTATCAGGTTACATCAAGCGTAGGCGCCATCCTTAACCAGAGGCTGGTTCGCAAACTCTGCGCCAAATGCAAGACCAGAGACGACGCCGGTGGTTTCAAACCCGCAGGCTGTGACGAATGCTTCAATACGGGTTTCAGGGGACGAGTCCTTGTCGCTGAAGCTGCCGAAATGACGAGCCGGCTGCGAAAGGCGATTCTTGCCAAGGCGGACATTGAGCAGCTTGACGAGATAATAAAACAGACCGGTAAATCAATGCTCGATGACGGCCTGGCCCTGATAGAACAGGGCATAACCACGCGGCAAGAGCTGGACAAGGTCTGCCCCGTTACTGAAAAGATTGAATAAGCATACGAATTGGGGAAAGATTATGGCGACTTTTGAATACACGGCCCTGACATCGACGGACCGGCTTATGAAAGGTGCTATCGAGGCGGGCTCACGCCAGGAGGCTGAGCAGCTTTTGCGGGACATGCAGCTTAATGTCAACTCGATTGAGCAGTCCCGCCAGAGTAAACCGAAAACTTCAATTGGCCGGACGGAATTCATGCTGTTCAATCAGCAGCTTGCCTCCATAAGCAAAACGGGTATTCCGCTGGAACGTGCACTGCGGGAGCTGTCGAAAGATATTGTTTCGAAACGTATGCGGAAGCTAATCGGGGAAATTGCGGATGACCTGGAGGCTGGTGTGGATATTGTTGATGCGTTCGAGAGACGTCAAAAGGCGTTCCCGGTCCTTTATGGGCGAATCCTCAAGGCCGGTATCGAGACCGGCCGACTTGGCGAAATGCTCACCAGCCTCAACCGCAATCTTGAGGTATCCGGTCAAACCCGGCGAATAGTATTCGAGGCCACCGCCTATCCAGCCGTTGTTCTGGCACTGGGTTCGGTAATCATCACGGCGGTGTTCATTATCATAATACCGCGATTTGCATCTGTCTTTACGGAGATGGTAGAAGGGAAACTGCTGAACCCACTTACTTCCGCTTTCTTAGGTATGTCTCGGCGCGTGGTGCCTTTCTGGATAAGTGTTGGTGCGATAATATTTGGTTTAATAGTAGTTTTATTGTTACTGTCAACTTTTGCCGGCGGGCGAAGATTCAAAGAACGGCTGTTTATGAAATTGCCGGTCTTCGGCATGTTATACCACAGCAGTATCCTGAGCAAGATGGCAGAGTCCATGGCGATATTAGTGGCGGCCGGTGCGGAGATGCCGACCGTCCTTCGCTTGGGCTCGCAGGCTTCGGGCAGCCAGAGACTTCTGCGTGAGGGTGAACTTCTCGCGGCAGGCGTGGAAAACGGGGCAAATATTATGGAGGCGGGGCAGGTTTGTGTCAGCATACCAAGGCTGTTTTTATATTCAATGCAGCTCGGAACTCAGCGCAACGAGCTTCAGGATAATCTGTTCAGTCTGGGACAGATGTACTCGGAACAGACACGCTGCAGCCAGGGGCGTCTGCAGGCGGTACTGCTGCCTGTGATGCTGATTTTGGTCGGCAGCTTCATCGCCCTGGCCATTCTTGCGATTTTTCTGCCGATGATACAGGTAATAAGCGGCCTGGGCGCCGCCGGATAAGCGATGCTGATATTGTTAATAATAATCTGTTTGGTTGGTTTCGGCGTCCTCGGATTCAAGAGGCCGGCTGTTACCATAATAACTGCGCCACTTGTGAGTCTGGCTATATATGTTTATTCGTATTATGTAAATATAGATTTGGTAGCTGCATCTTTGGCGCCGTTTGTTTTTCTTGCGGCTCTTTTTTCTGTTTCATTTTCCGAACCGCCGCCGGATTCAAGAGGTTATTCTCGCTCTATTGCGAGGTTTATCCTGTTCAGTTTGTTGTTAGTGGTCATATTACTTGTTGCATGCAGCGCATTTGGTATTTTTGGCTTTTACATATTTGTTATTTTTGTAGTCAGTGCGTCGGCGATTTTGGGCTGTGCTTTGACGTCCAGACATGCATTAGCAGCGTATGTTTTTTCCACAATCGGCTCGAGTATCAGGCAGAACCTGCCTTTGCCGATGGCTCTGGCATGTGCGGCCTGCGGCCAGTCGGACAAAAGGGCATTTATTCTGCGTAGAATAGCAAAGTGGCTGGTCGAGGGCTATTCACTAAGTGAAGCCCTGAAAAGGGGTTATCCGAAATGCCCGGCAGGGGCGTTGTCACTGATTGCCTCAGGTGAACGTATCGGGCAATTGCCCGGAACATTGCGGGCTATCGAAGCTGATATTGTGGCCCAGGCGGAAGAGAACAAAAGAATCCAGCCTTTTCATCCAAGTTATCCCGCGGTGCTTTTGATCGCTGTGTTTTTCGTGGTGCTGCTGTTGACAAAATTTGTTGTTCCGAAGCTTTTTGACGTCATTCGGGAAATGATGGAGCAGGAGACATTACCTGCTTCTACGCGTGCTCTGATAGGCGCGACCAATTATATTGCCTATAAGGGGGGATGGATAATATTCATGATAGGAATCTTTGTTATGGCGGGTATCGTGCTGTCGGCGATGCGTATGCGTTTCAGACAGCGGCGGCCGGGACGGGTCTTTGCGACTTCCAGAATAGGCGATTTCGTCAGGTGGCATTTACCCATCATACACTGGTTCGAGAAAAACTACTCGATGGTGCAGGTAGTAGAAGCTTTGCGTTTATCTCTAAACGCAGGCTGTCCGGTCAACGAGGCTATACGCAACACTCTTGGCCTTGACGTGAATCTGTGCTTTAAGAAGCGTCTGTCCGGGTGGCTGGCTATGGTTGAATCGGGTGAGGATATTGCGTCATCGGCGTTGAAGTGCCGATTGGGTAATACAATCGCCTGGGCATTCGAGCAGAAGGCCGGGCGGGACAGCACGCTTAGTATTCTGGAAACGCTCGAATCATTTTACCGTTCAAATTACAGCTACATGGTGAACCTGGCCAAATATATAACCGGCCCGTGCGTTGTTATAATGCTCGGCTTTGTTGTTGGTTTTGTGGTTTACGCATTATTTTCGCCCATGGTGAAAATAATAACCATATTGTGCAGTACTGTGACCCCATGAGGCTAAGTGAATAATATGGTTCGAATAAGAAAAGCAAACGGCATGGTTATGACTGAGCTGATAGTCTCATTGGGGATTCTGACCTTACTTTTGGCCGCTTTTGCCGCAGCCCTGGGAGCGTTCAGTGCGATCAATCATTATTATATGAGCAGGCAAAGATGCATTGCTGCGGCCCAGGTGCAGCTCGACAGTATCTCGGTCACCGGGAAAACGCTTGGCGAAGAAGAATTTAAGAAACTCTGGCCGAAGGTAGAGCTGTCAATCGAGAAGTTGCAGGGCACGGGCCAGTGGCAGGGCCTGACACTTGTCAGGGTGACAACAAAAGCAAAAACCTGCGGGCGAATCGTTGCTATCGAGCTGTCAAGATATGTAACCGGTCCACTGGAAGAGTGAGTATGCGAAAGGGAACTTCATTAGTCGAGATGCTTGCGGTCATATTAGCAATAGCAGTGCTGATGCTGCCTCTTGCCAAGATGACGAGGACGACGGCTGAAGAGATACCTCGTTCGTACCGAACAGCCAATGCCAATACGAGCCTGCTCAGCGCACTGCGGCAAATGCGCCGGGACATAAACAGGGCCGCTGAGTTTCCCAAGTCCTATGGCGATTTTTCAAATGACAGCCGGACACTTCTTATTCAATTGCCTGACGGGTGTGTTTGCTACAGGTTAGACGGCCGGGAGCTTATCAGATATAACCTGACTGATTCCGACAGCGGCAAATGGGAACAAAGTCAGGTCTGGACCGTTCCAAAGGCAATAATCAGCTGGAGACTGCTGCGAAACGGCGATAGGGCATTCGCAGTGGAGCTGCAGAAACACATCGTGCATAGAAGCGGCGACGTGATTGAGAAGAAATTAGCTAACTCTTATGTGTTCTTTGCAGGAGCATATCCGGAGCCAATCGAATGAAAAGGCAGGTAAATAAACGAGGTTTTGTAATGGTCCTTTTGGTGTTCTTTATGGCTGTAATAGGAATTGAGACCGCCATTCTAAGCAGCATATCGAATACAATGGCCTTTGAGACGAACGGGGCATACCTTCAAGCCTGCCGAGAAAACCTCATTATCAGCGGCATTGCCTGGGCCAAAGAGAATGCTAATAAAGCTGAGGCAAATGAATCGACTGACCTGGATATCAGTTCGCTTGCATTGCGCAGGGCTGAGCTGAAAGTTACAATGAATGTCGCCGGGACAGGTCGAAGAAAAGCAAATATCACAGCCTGGTGCTCTGTCGCTCGACAGACGCTGCATATAGACAGTACATACGAGTTTTAATGTCCTGCCGAGCTTTCTACTCCTGGGCTTCTCAAACGAGCGGCTAATTCATCCGCTACAGGTTTGGAAACTGGAGTCAAGTCATTCGTTCTCGTGGCCATAATTCCAATTTTTACAAAAAATTTTCCTTTCGCAAGTTCTGTATAGGTAGAGATACTTACTTTTCCCTCTTCAATAAATGGCTGTTGCGATTCTAAAATGATAGGGATGGGATATCAAGGGAAAAGCAGGCTAAATATTGTCAAGAATACGGGATTCTGATAAACTCTTTGGGCATGGAAAAGGCAGAAATCAAGCGGATTTAGAAGCAGCAGAAATCGACCTGATAGACAAGGACGGAAACGAAATATGTTTTCACAGCCTACGGAACAGCCATGTCAGCTTTCTGGCAAACAGTCAGACCCCCGCTAAGGTTGTGCAGAAACTTGCAAGACATTCAGACCCGCGCTTGACGTTCAACACCTACGCAAGAACCTTTGAGGAATCTGAACAAGAAGCACTTAATTGCTTGCCGGTTTTCAGTGATTTTGTCTTGTCCACCTGCTTGGACGGTAACCGTAAAAAACAAGAGATTTTGGTAGACAACCAGAGACACAAAAACGACCAAGACGCATTAAAAACCACAGTCTTGGTCGATAACAAAATACCCCCAAGGGGAATCGAACCCCTGTCTCCAGGATGAGAACCTGATATCCTTGGCCGCTAGACGATGGGGGCAAATTCGTCACTCGGGACTCGTCGCTCGTATCTCGAAGAATGACGAGTCACGAGTCACGAACCACGATTGACGAAAGTAGCGGCGGTCGGGGTCGAACCGACGACCTTGGGCTTATGAATCCCACGCTCTAACCAACTGAGCTACGCCGCCTTGACAGGCCGCAATTTACACAATCCGACAGGTGTTTGCAAGCTATTTTGGATGTTCCGAGTGGAACATCAGATTGGCTTGTGTTAGAATGCTTCCGGCGTAGCGGGTCTGTATTCTAAACAGGGTATTGAGAGGATTAGTCGGCGATGCAGCCACTGGTTTTGCTCAGACATGGCGAGAGTATATGGAATAAGGAGAATCTGTTTACCGGCTGGACCGATGTTGGTCTTACCGAAGCGGGGGTGCATGAAGCAGAGCAGGCCGCGGAACTTCTCATTCAGAATCACTACTCGTTCGATATCGCCTTTACGAGCGTATTGAGGCGCTCGACCGAGACATTAGAGATTGTCCTTGAGAGAATGAATTTATTGGATATACCGGTTGTCAAGTCGTGGCGGCTGAATGAGCGGCATTACGGCGCGCTGCAGGGACTCAATAAAGCGCAAACGGCTGCGAAATACGGCCAAGAGCAGGTTCACCTCTGGCGGCGAAGCTACGACGTTCGGCCTCCGGCCCTGGCCGACGGCGACCCCCGCCTGCCGTCGCTCGATGAAATGTATAAGGACGTCGAGCCGGCGTTACTTCCCCGGTGCGAGTGCCTCAAGGACGTGGTGGAAAGATTCCTGCCTTACTGGCGGGAGAAAATAGTACCGGTTTTAAGAGAGGCGAAACGAGTACTCATCTGTGCGCACGGCAATAGTTTGCGTGCGCTGGTGAAGTATCTCGATAATATACCGGATGAGGAAATCGCCGGGCTGAATATTCCAACGGGAATTCCTTTAATATATGAGCTGGATGAGCAGCTTCAGCCGATGCGACACTATTATCTGGGTGATGCGGAAGAGATTAAGCGAAAGACGCAACAGGTGGCCGAGCAGGACAAGGCGAAGTGATGATTCGGCCTCTGCTCTGCCGATATAGACGTTGAAGATGACTAAAGAAGAGCTTGTAAATCAGCTTACTCATACGAAAAACAATTACATTATCGGTCTTGCCGCACTTTCGGTTTTCAATTCGGGCCAGGCCGAGCCGCTGCTCGAGCGTCACGCGGCGGCGTTCGGCGATTATACGGTGACCTTTGACCAGGTCGCCCAGCTTCTAAAGAAGGCCCCCGAGCACGGGATTGTATTGAGCGAATTCAACAAGATGCTCATGCGTACCACTATCATAGAATCGTTCGAGCATATAAAAGAATACTGTCAGAACACGAATCAGTATCCACTTTTGAAAAAGCAGCAGTGGTACGAATTTGCACGTATCATTCGTAATTTTCTTTCACATAACTGCCGATTTATTATCAATAAGTATGACCGTGAGCGTATGCCGATAAGATGGGGCAAGCTCGAGATAACCGAACAGATGCACGGTAGGGGGCTTGAGGCCGACTCGTTCGGGAACATCGAGACGTGGGAGCTATTTCAGCAATTCGAGACCTTTGTACAAAATAACCTGAGTTGACATCTTATGTAGGACAATTTAGACTTAAAAATAACTTAGAAAGAAGGAAAACGATATGGTGTCCATAGATTTTCTGTGGTAAAATGATGGGGAACTATGATACGTCGTCGATGGCCAGAATGGTGGGATTGGGAGCTGGAATTCAACCCACATTTATTCAAGCGTATGCTTGACCGCAATTTTACGGAAATAGACCTGCGAACAATGTTTGAACACGCGAGGGGTTATCGGCCTGACGTTGTCGAAGGTCGATGGGTTGTTGTTACTTTACATCGCAGGCAAACGTGGGAAATAATTGTAGAGCCGGATTTTGGCAGTAAACGTCTTTTAATAATAACAGCTTATCCGTATTGGGAGTCCTGATATGAATTGCCCATATTTGGAAGTTACATTTCGGCACGGCCGGGCGATAGCCGGCTATTACTATCTGCCGCGAAGCGCCAAAGACAAGAGCCATAGAACCAAGCGAATTGAGCCGGGGCTTGTCATCGATTTTACGCGTGGGGGAAAACCCATCGGTATTGAGATACTGGCCCCTGAAAAACTAACTTTGGCCTTGCTTAATCGTGTTCTTCGAGACCTCGGTTTTCAACCGGTAAAACGTGCCGACCTTGCCCCACTCAAAGCAGCGTAGAAGTTGCAAAGAAATTTGTCTGGCAGGTTGACAATAAATAGGTGGCGGTCTATAGATTCGGAACGGATGCGCCCCCGGCGATAAAATCTTCAGTAACATCGAGACGTGGGAGCTGTTTCAGCAGTTTATGGCCTTCGTTGAGACAGAGCTTGAATAACCTTCTTTCGGCAGGTCATTTCCAAAATCACGTCGAATCAGGCCAAATTCAGTTGCCTTGCGCAACGAAAATCTGTATAAGTATGCATTTGGGCTGTTCAGGACGTTCATAGAGGTCTGATGCGTGAGCTTGCAGACATCGAGCAATCTTTTGTCAAAACTATATATTACGAGGCAGGCAGAACATGGCGCGAAAAATGGTAACCATCGACGGGAACACGGCTGTGGCCCACGTGGCACACCCGACCAATGAGGTAATAGCGATTTATCCGATTACGCCCAGCTCAGCGATGGGTGAAATCGCAGACGCAAAGACCGCCAGCGGCGAGAAAAATATCTGGGGCACCGTGCCCTCGGTTACCGAGATGCAATCGGAAGGCGGCGCGGCCGCCGCCGTTCACGGCGCGCTGGCGACGGGGGCATTGACCACGACGTTCACGGCGTCGCAGGGATTACTTCTTATGATTCCCAGTATGTACAAGATTGCGGGCGAATTGCTGCCGACGGTGTTCCATATCTCAGCGCGGTCGCTTGCGTGTCAGGCATTGTCGATTTTCGGCGACCATTCGGATGTAATGGCCTGCCGGCAGACGGGCTTTGCGATGCTGGGCTCGGGCAGTATTCAGGAGATTATGGACCTTGCCCTGATAGCACAGCAGGCTACGCTCGCTTCGAGCGTGCCGTTCCTGCATTTCTTCGACGGCTTCCGCTCCAGCCATGAGATACAAAAGGTCGAGCAGCTCACGTTGGATGATATGCGTGCGATGATTGACGATGGGCTTGTCGCAAAGGTCAGGGCCAGGGCGCTTTCGCCGGACAGGCCCATGATTAGCGGCACGGCGCAGAACCCCGATGTATTTTTCCAGGGACGTGAAACCGTCAATAAGTATTACAACGCCGCACCGGCAATTGTGCAGCAGACGATGGACAGGTTCGCAAAAATCGTCGGCAGGCAATATCACCTGTTTGATTATGTCGGGGCCGGGGACGCGGACAAGGTCATCGTCATAATGGGCAGCGGCGCTGAAACTGTACACGAGACGGTGGAATATCTGAACAGTAAAGGACAAAAACTCGGTGTGGTTAAAGTTCGTTTGTACAGGCCGTTCAGCGGCAAAGATTTTATTGCGGCGCTGCCGGCGACAGTAAAGAAAATCGCGGTTTTGGACAGGACCAAGGAACCGGGCTGTGTAGGTGAGCCGATGTATCTCGACGTCCGCACGGCCATCGGTGAGGCGATGTCGGCGGGGCAGTCGAGCTTCGAGAAATATCCGCTTGTTGTCGGCGGCAGGTACGGCTTAGGCTCGAAGGAATTCACGCCGGCAATGGTAAAGGCCGTATTTGACAATCTCGACGCAGCCCGGCCGAAGAACGGTTTCAGCGTCGGTATTATCGATGACGTCACCAATAACAGTCTCGACGTCGATGAGTCGTTTGAGATTTCGGACGAAGGCGTGTTCAGTGCGATGTTCTACGGGCTTGGCAGCGACGGGACGGTGGGGGCCAATCACAACTCGATTATGATAATCGGCGAGCTGACCGACAACTACGCCCAGGGTTACTTCGTGTATGACTCGAAGAAGGCCGGGGCGGTTACGATTTCCCACCTGAGGTTCGGCAAAAAGCTTCTTCGCCGGCCGTACCTTATCTCCAAGGCCGATTTCGTCGCCTGTCATAATCCGAGCTTCCTGGAGAAATACGACATGCTCAGCTCCGCCAAAGAAGGCGGGACCTTTCTTCTGACCAGCCAGTACGGACCCGACAAGGTATGGGATACCCTGCCGCGCGAGGTCCAGCAGCAGCTTATCGCCAAGAAGCTGAAGTTCTACGTCATCGACGCCATCAGCCTTGCCCATGAGCTCGGTCTTGGCGCGCGAATCAACGTTATTATGCAGACGGCGTTTTTCAAAATCAGCAGCATAATGCCGCTGGACAAGGCCGTCGATGCTATAAGAAAAGCGATTAAGAAATCTTACGGCAAGAAGGGTGAAAAGGTCGTACAGATGAATAATGCCGCCGTGGACGGCGCGCTCGAACGGGTGTATGAAGTTAAGGTTCCCGACAAGGTGACAAGCACGAAGGAGATGCCGCCGGTGGTGCCTGACGATGCGCCGCAGTTTGTTAAAGAAGTTACGGCGGAGATTATGGCCCGGCGCGGCGATTTGCTGGCGGTAAGCAAGATGCCGGCGGACGGCAAGTTCCCAACCGGTACGACAAAATTCGAGAAGCGTAATATCGCGGTCAATATACCCGTGTGGGAGCCGCAGCTTTGTATCCAGTGCGGCCGGTGCTCGCTTGTTTGTCCGCACGCGACTATTCGAATGAAGATTTACGACCCGAAATACCTCGCCGACGCGCCGAATACCTTCAAGAGCGCCGAGGCCAAAGGCAAGGACTTTGCCGGTATGAAGCTCACTATTCAGGTGGCGCCGGAGGATTGCACCGGCTGCGGAGCGTGCGTTGTGAATTGTCCCGCGCTGGAAAAAGACGCGGAAAAGAAACCGACCGGACGGCATGCCATCAATATGGCGCCGCAGGAGCCGCTAAGGGTGCAGGAACGTGAGAATTACGATTTCTTCCTTTCACTTGCCAATACGGACCGTAAGCTTTTTGATTCTGCGACGGTCAAGGGCAGCCAGCTTATCGAGCCATTGTTCGAGTATTCGGGCGCCTGTGCCGGCTGCGGCGAGACCGCTTATGTCAAGCTGCTCAGCCAGTTATTCGGTGACAGGGCGTATATCGGCAATGCGACCGGCTGTTCGAGTATCTACGGCGGCAATCTGCCGACGACGCCTTACGGTAAGCGTGCCGACGGCAGGGGAGTTACCTGGAGCAACAGCCTGTTCGAGGATGCGGCTGAGTTTGCGATGGGTATGCGGCTGACCGTCGATAGGTCGATGCAGTATGCGCTTGAATTGTTAGACAAGGCCGCCGAGGCCGGATGTGTTGACAAGGCCCTGGTGAGCGAAATCAAGGTTGCGGCTTTGGCGAACGACCCGGCACAAGAGGCGATAGAGGCTCAGCGCCGGCGCGTCGAGAAGCTCAAGGGGCAATGCCAAGAGAGTAACTGCGAAAGCTGTAAACAACTGTTGACCGTTGCGGACTTTCTGGTCCGCAAGAGCGTCTGGGGGCTTGGCGGCGACGGCTGGGCATACGACATCGGTTACGGCGGCCTGGACCATGTACTTGCCAGCGGTGTGGATGTCAATCTACTTGTTCTCGATACCGAAGTTTATTCGAATACGGGCGGACAGATGTCGAAGTCAACTCCTCGCGGGGCTGTGGCGAAGTTTGCCGCGGGAGGCAAACCAAGGCCGAAAAAAGACCTTGGTATGCTGGCGATGGCTTACGGCAATATATATGTGACCAAGGTTGCAATAGGAGCCAATCCGAACCAGACGGTCAGGGCGTTTGTCGAGGCTGAGGCGTATCCTGGGCCGTCGCTTATTATCGCCTATGCACACTGTATTGCACACGGTATCGACATGACCTATGGTTATCAGCAGCAGCAAAAGGCCGTTAACTGTGGGCACTGGCCGCTGTACCGTTTTAACCCGCAATTGAAAGAACAAGGCAAGAATCCGCTGCAGCTTGACTCGAAGGCGCCGACATTGGACTTGGCAGAGTATATCTATGGCGAGAATCGCTACAGGTCACTGCAGAAGATAAATCCGGATGCAGCGGCACAGCTTCTGGTGCTTGCGAAGCGCGACGTTGCCGAGCGGTTCGCCCTGATGGAGCAACTAGCTGCGATTAAGTGCAACGGTAACGCTGACCAGTGAAAATAGAAGAATTTGTCCTGCGCAATAGCGGGCTGGGGTGTTTTTTTTAGGCATCCCAGCCCTTTTTTGTGGAAAAGTTCACTTTCCAGGGATTTCTCGGCTGTTTACCGGTCAAAATAGTGCCTATTTTCAGTTCCGACGGGATGGAACTTATAGGGCAGAAAAATGCGCCTCAGCGAACAAAAAGGGTTCGCGACGAGTATAAACGACGTGCTATCTGGCGGAAAACCTAGCGAAGAAGAGGAGGGTTTTTGCATTCTGGATGATGCCGCCTACGGTAAGTGCTGTTATGACAGAGACATACGATTATTACAGCCGGTGGTAATCTGGGGGATTTCAGTTGTAGGTGGACGGCGTTTGTGGCGGGTTATCGGGCTTTGTTATGGGGCGACGAAGGGACTCGCGAATCCGCGCATTGTGTTGTAGGGTAAGGAGTTAAAAAGTTAAGGCGGTTTGTAGCCCAGCCGATAGATACTTGGCAAATGATACATACTAACAAGATAGGGGCTATCGCTGTACGTACCAAGATGGCTGGAGGCGCTAAGGATATGGTCGTTTTTGAGCGTAATAAAAGGGTATTTGCTGTTGTAAGTGCTGTTGGTATTGCTTTATGTGTACTGAACGGCGGCTGTGGTGATAATTTCTTTGACCCGACCCAGATTGGCCGATTCCGGCCGGTCCCGGCGGTCAACGTAATCCTGGACTCTTTGGGGGTGGCTGATGAAAAGCCGTCGGAGTGGACGGGAACAGAAGACCCCAAACCCATAGACATCATGGTTTTCGAGAACGATTACACTTTTGCGACGGGGGATCGGGTACGAGTGTCTATTTTCGAGTTACTGCAGCAGGGGCAAGCGTACGTTAACGATTTTGTTGTTACAGAGACAGGTCGGATATCCATACCTGAGGTCGGTGTTGTAGATGCCGCTGGCTTGACGGAATCACAACTGGAGGAGGAAATAAGGCAGATATTATCGCCGAGTATTTTAAAAGAGCCGCTGGTAACAGTTGTTTCACTGACCTCAGAACGTCGTACGTACTCGATATTGGGCAATGGTGTTCCGAATCCGGGCCGTTTTGGAATACCTCGTTATGACTTTCGCCTGAATGATGCACTGGCTGTTTCAGGCGTGGCGGCCCAGTTCAATATCAGCTACGTTTATGTGACCAGAATCGTAACCGGCAGAGACGTCGCATACGGCCAATACGAACAGCCGAGTCAACAACCGGCAGCTGAAGAGGAGATAGAAATTCCTGAAGGTGAAATGCTGGAGATAATAGCGCCGCGTGCAGCGGTGCAGCGGCCGGCGTCCCGGCTTGTGATTACAACTGCAGAGATGGCTACGGACTATGATGACCTTGTGGATGCGGCACTTCCGGCAGGGTTCAAGGATGAGCGGGCGTGGATTGATGATAATTCGGCTGATGAGCAAGCAGGAGTTTCGGCAGGCCCCGGAATCGAGATGGAAGCCGGCAGGATCGAATGGGTCTTCAGGGACGGCAAGTGGGTTCCGGTAACAGTTGGTGAGCCGACGCCGAGACGCAAATATGCGGAAAGAGTTGAAGAGCCGGGACCTGCGGAACGGCCGCGAGCACCGGTGCCGGAGGAGTTTGACTGGGAGCAGGTCGGCACCGGCGGTGTGCAGACAAGAGTCATCAAGATACCAAGCGACAAGCTTGCGGGCGGGGACGCGAGATATAACATTGTAATCAGGCCCGGCGATACGATACATGTGCCGCTTGATGTAATCGGTGAATTTGCTATTATGGGTAATGTAAATGCTCAGGGTTACATAAATCTTACGGGGCGACCGATGACCCTGAAGATGGCTATTGCCGCGGCAGGAGGGCTGGGCCCGTTGGCCTGGCCGAAACGATGTGAGGTGACGCGGCGAGTAGGCAAGAACAAAGAAGAGACGGTTCTGGTTGACCTGGACAAGATTGCGCGGGGTGAAGAGCCGGACTTCTTCATTAAGCCTAACGACCTGGTTAATGTTGGCACACACCCTACCTCAAGGTGGCGTGCGGTATTGAGAAACTCGTTTAGAGCTACATACGGATTTGGCTTTTTATATGACCGGAACTTTGCTGACAGAGAGTTTGGAATACGTCATCCATTGGGCCCCTTTGGATTTGGTGAATGATATATTATGACAGAACCTTGCACCTTCCCAATACCTGGCGTTGTTTTGTCTGATGAAAAACTTACTCAGTGGCGACAGCTTGGCGTTCACAATTACCTCAAGATAGGGATAATTGGATTGTTGTTCTATCTGGTTTATTACATTGAGATTGACCGCATAGTCGGCAAGTGGAGCGACCCGAGCTGGTCACATGGATTCATAATCCCGCTTTTCAGTTTATATTTTCTTCACCAGGCCAAAGATGAGATACTGAATCTGAAGTTGAAACCCAGCTATCTGGGGTTGTTTTTTCTTATTTGCGGTCTTGCCTTTTACCCGTTTAACATAATCCAGTTGCGATTTGGTTATTTAAGTCCCCTGTCAATGATTGCGACGTTAGGAGCTGTCGTACTATTTCTGGGCGGATGGAAGTTGGTCAAGTATGCATGGCTTCCTGTGGCGTTTCTTGTTTTTGCCGTTCCTTTGCCGGACCGTTATTACCGCGGCATAACGATACCTATGCGTATATGGGCGGCGTCTGCAGCATCGAGTATGCTTAGTCTGGTTAAAGACCTGCATGCCACAGCCAGTGGTGTTGTCGTAGATATATTCTACAAGGGACAGCATCTGGAACCGCCGCTGGACGTTGCCGAGGCGTGCAGCGGAATGCGTCTTTTGATGGCATTTCTGGCACTGGGTGTGGCTATGGCCTATTTGCATAAAAGACCTGTGTGGCAGCGTCTGGTGTTGTTGGCAAGTACTGTTCCCATTGCGATTTTGTGTAACATCGTGCGGGTTACAATTACCGGGTTCATATATGTACTGATAGACCCAGAATATGCACAAGGTATCTACCATGATGCACTGGGGATATTTATGCTTTTTCTGGCGTTCGGGTTGTACGGCGTTCTGGCATGGTTCATGTCTAATATATTTGTCGAAGAAGCCCAGTTGCAGCCTGTAAAGAAAGACGTCGTAATCCGCAGGAGAGATGATAAAGACGGATAATGAACGGTTTTTTGAAACATTACGCTCAACCGGCGTTTTTGCTGTGTGTTGCCGTACTGGCACTTGCTGCGAGCGGCATGTCGCTGATGCAGTCTTACTTCAAGCTTTGGCTGGAGAAAGAGCCTATCGGGCTTAAGAAGTCGTTAGATGACCTGGACGAATCGAGACTCGGTCCTTTTACAGTCAAGGAAAAGGTCAAGATACAGTCCAACGACATTGTTGACAGCCTCGGGACGCAAGACTATCTGCAATGGGTTCTGGTGGACAGCGAGGCCGACCCACAGAGTTCTGCTGGTTCATTGCTGTTATTTATAACATATTACGGCAAGGTCGATTCAGTGCCGCACGTTCCGGAAGAGTGTTATACCGGCGGCGGCTTTAGAAAAAAGAGTTCGGACCCTGTCACATTCGAAGTAGCCGGTGTGGCTGATGATGAGGCGGATTCTGGTCGGAAGATACCTGGCCGTTATGTCATTTTTGAGCGCGGCAGTTCAAATGTGCAGTCGAGCGGCTTGAGTTTTCCGGTACTATACTTGTTTAACGTCAATTGTGCTTATGCCAATACGCGAACTGACGCAAGACTCATTCTCGGCGGAAACATTCGCGGTAAACATTCGTATTTCAGTAAGGTCGAAATGGTTTTTAATCAGTTTAGGAACCCGCCCGACCAGGCAAGTGCGACCGCAACGTGTGAAAAACTGCTGAGTGTACTTTTACCTGTTTTAGAGCAGGACCACTGGCCTGATGCGAACGACCTGATGGGACGGTAATGCTGCCATGAGTTCTGCGCATGGGAATCGTTGGGTCCCGGCCCTGACCGAAAGGTAGGATATTATTGCTGTTTGAAGGTGTACGGCCTAAGCATAAGGGTAAGTTTATAGCTTGGATAATGTCGTTTTGCGGACATCAAAAGAAAGGAAAATAGATGGCTAAGAGATTTAACAAGAAAGTCGCTCTGGCGGGGACGGTAGTTCTTCTGGTGATGTTTGTCATTGCCTTTATTGTTATACAGGAGAAGGATTTATTAACTTCTCAGGCGAAGCTGATTGAGGATGGTGATGCCGCGATGGCGAAGCAGGATTATGAGGCAGCGAGCATGAAGTACCTTCGTGCCAGGGCGAAAGCCAAGAATGACCAGGTGCGGCTTGTGGCCCTGAATAAGCTTGTTGACCTTTATATTGCGACGGTAGATTGGCCTCCTCTTCTCGGTGTTTGGAAGGAGATTCTGAATATAGAGCCGGATAACCTTGCGGTGAGGTATGCTCGATTGAAGTATTCATACATCGTTGCCGACAGTGGTGCTGTTCAGCTTTGGCAGGATATCGAAAAAGAGGCGTCAGATTTTCTGGAAATTGTTGAACGGGAGGATTTAGTTAACGAGGACACAGCGCAGTGGGAAAGACCTCAGTACGAGAAGATTGATTTTGTTCACCCACCTTTGAGCGGTGCCGATGGTGTCCAGCGCATAGGCCAGTATTTATATCTGCTTAGAGGCAGAGCAAAACTCGAAATTGTTGCCAGGGGTGCTGTGACCGAGCCGGATAGGGTTTTAGAAGAGTCTATCCATGACCTGGAGAAGGCACAGGAGCTTGATCCGACAAATGCGAGTGTGGTATTGCAGCTCGTTCGGGCATTTATTGTCAAAGGGGATCTGCTTGCTTCGCGCGGCAGCTTCGATGAGCGAGAAAAGGCCAGACAGTCAGCTATTGAGATCCTCAAGAAAACTGTTGAGGATTCCCCTCAAGACGTTAGAAGCCACATGAATCTTCTCTCGCTTGAACAAAGTGTAGCAGCAGCCGAAGACAGGACTCTGGAAAAACTGGCTACCTTCGAGACACAATACCGGGAGCTCGTCGAAAAGTTTCCCGAAGAACCCGCAGTGTACTCATTTATTGCAAATTACTACCGCAACATGGGCTCCGGCCATTTGGACCAGGCTATTGAGGCAATCGACAAAGCGAGAGAGCTTGAGCCTAACAATGTATTATATGCGATTAGCGCTGCAGACGCTTACAATTTTAAGGCCACCATGAGGAATGACCAGTTATCGCTGGACAAAGCCGTCTCAACCTTAAATGATGCCCTCAAACTGCCTGGTGCGCAGGAAACAGAGGGCCCACGACGATTCCTTCACAGAAACAATAGGGCTTTGGTATACCTATACCTTGGCACAGTGTACCTTGAAAGATTGCTGGATCCGGCGGTAAGTTTATCGCCTGAGCAAAGACAGGAGTGGCTTGACGAAGCGGAAGGTATTGTGCACGAAATCGAGCAGATTTTCGGCAGCGGCGAAGATCCAAGGGTTGTGAAATGGCAGGGAATGCTCGCTCTTGCGAAGGGGGACAGGACAGAGGCTGTTCAAAAACTCTATGCTGTTTACCAGCAGCTTAAAGCATCAAATCGTATGGACACGCAGCTTGCTTATGTTCTGGCCAAGGCATTTGAGAATACAAATGAACTTGGAGCTGCCGGTGAATTTTTCACGAGTGCGCTGAGACTCAGAGCAGAAGATAAGAATAATCGCGATGACAGCATCGATCGTCGCAAGCCTTTTGCGATTCTGGACCTGACCCAGATTATGCTCAGATTAAGAGCTGCGCGGACTGCGTTGAATCTGGTGAACTACTTCGAGAATAATTACGGGGCGAATTCCCAAAGCCGCGCACTTAAGATCAGTGCCCTCAGTGCCGTCGGCGATTTCGAGGAAGCCGAAGCGGCTCTGGCTGAAGGCGGCATCGACTCGTCTGAACAGCTCAAGCTCGAATCGCAACTGCTTCAGAGAAAGATTACCGCAGCACGGGTAAAGCTTAGAAGACAGCGTATTTCCGAAGACATCGATACACTTGGTGAGGGCCTTGAAGAGAGTCCGGAGCCTGTTGACGTTGACCAGCTCGAGAGGCAAATTCAGGCCGATAACGACCTTCTTGCGCAGCACATTACAGAACTGATTAGTATTGACCCTAATTCGATAAGTGATTCTCTGGTACAGAGCATCTGCAAAATTTATCAGGACCAGGGTAAGGAAGACAAGGCACGTGAGCTCGCGAATCTTTACCTTCGCGTGTTTCCGAAGAATATGCCGATACGAAGCTATCTCAAGGTACTTGATATGGGTGGAGAGGTTTCCGACGAACAGCAGACGGAAGTCCGCAGGCAGCTGATTGAGGAGATTTCGGACCCATCTGAGAAGACATTTGCGCTGGGCATGTTCTACGCACAGCAAGACGAACCCAATGAAGCGGCAGTTCAATTCATAAAAGTGGTTGAGGTCTTTAAAGCGAAGGCGGAGGGATTACATGAAGATGACGAACTTAGCTTTTGGGGACGTGCTGCCGGGAGCTTTCTTTTTGAGCATGCATTGCGAACTAAACAGTGGGATATGACGGAAGAACTGATTGCTGATGCTCAGCGGTATAACTTCGACCAATTTAATGGAGACTTCTTCAGGGCACGCCTCGGTATGGCGAAGGATGAATATGAGCCGGCACTGCAGGCAATAGAGCGGTGCGCCAAGCAGGATCCGGTTTCGTCAAAAGTTCTGCTTTTACGAGGCCAAATCAAGGAAGCACTCGGCAGGACCAGAGAAGCTGTCGCTGATATGAAACAGGCGTCGTATTTCAACCCTCTCGACGCTCACATCAGCAGAATTTTGGCCCTGGCTCTTTACAGGCGGAATGAAAATTTAGGAACCAATGTAACCACGGACCAGTTTCTGGAGGCTAAAGAGGCGATAGGAAATGCGTTATCGAATGACGTAATGGATTTACAATTGCGAAGCTTCTATGCCGAGTTCATCAGTGATTCCGAACCTCAAAAAGCATTGGCAATCCGCCAGCGTCTGTTTCGCATATCCCCAAGCGCCGAGAACGCCGTTCTGCTTGGCAACATGGCCTTTAAGATTGCCGAAAATAAGGCCGACGAGGATGAAAAGCAGGCCTTGATGGAAATTGCTTCCAAGTCATACGAGGAGGCTTTGAAGTTGGGTCCGAGCGACGAGAGGGCTCTTGCCAGCTACGCACTGTTCTGTCGTGCTACCGGTCGGCCGAACGAGGCTGAGCAGATTATCAGTGGAAGCCAAGATGAAAATTTACAATGGCGATACTATTATGAAACCGGACAGTACGAAAAGGCCAAGAAGATTATGGAAAGGATTTATGCCACAGAGCCGGAGAATGAACTACTACTTAGGGGATTGCTCAGAATCGCGCAAATGACCCTTAATCAGGATGATGCAAGGAAGTATTCCGAAGCCCTGTGCAAAGTCAATGACAGCGTCCAAAATAATCTAACCCAGATACAAGCTTACCTGATGGTGGGTCTAATCAGTGAAGCGCAGCTCAAGCTGGAGAGTTTCAGTGAAAAGTACCCGGACGAGCCAATAGGGCAATTGCTTAATGCTTCGCTTTTCTTGAGGCAGGGCAAGTACGACGAAGCCTTGGAGCTGGCTAACAGGAGCCTCGAGACCGACCAGACTAATGCCCGCGGATGGTTGCTACGGGGTCAGATAAACAGGCTTCGCGGAGATTCGACCCAGGCTGTCAGCGACCTTGTGAAAAGCAAATCTCTGGACGACAACTCTGAGACGAGAGTTGCTCTGGCCAACGCATACCTGGCTGAACACAGAACAGCAGATGCAATTATGGAACTTTCAACAATTGTTGATGACCCTTCGACAACTGATCAGGCGCGTTTATTACTGGAAGCCATATATGCATCTGCGAACAGTTACACGGCGCTTCAGTCCTTTTATGGACGGATGATGAGTCAATATCCGGATAATATGTTATGGGTGATGAAGGCGGCATCTTTTGCCGAGCGTCACGGGGACTTTGAGACAGGGCAGCGTCTGTATTTGCATGTTTGGAATACCAGTGTTGAGCAAGGCAGGCCGGAGCCGGTCGCGCTTGACGTTTACATCATGTCTCTGATTAGAGACAACAAGCTGCAGCAGGCCCTCGATATGAGTGCAAAGTATGTCGATTCTGAATTTGCCACGATTGCGCTTATGGGTATAGCTGCGGCAAAAGCAAAGATGAATGACCGTGCTGCTGCTGTTGAGCATTTCAGAATGGCCGCTGACAGAGAGGAAGATAACCCAACCCTCGTGTCGGGTATTCTCAAGACGATGTATAACATGTTGGGACCTGAAGAGGTCCAAGAGTATTGCAGGCAGAGACTGGAAGGTGACCCTGACTCGCTCGTTGCAAATTACGTCTTATATTATTTAGCGAACAGCTCCGGTGATTACTATAAGGCTATGGGGTATCTGGATAGATGTATCGAAGTAAGTGAGCCTGACTCTCAGGATTACATCAATGCGCTGGTCGAAAAAGGCTCATTGCTGGCGGCTATTTATCAAAGATACTCCGATAATACATACCTCGAACAGGCTATTACTACCTGGGAGATGATTTTGGAGAAAATGCCCGAAAACACGAAGGTCTTGAATAATGTGGCTTACTTATTAGCTGGAGATGAGAAGAGGTTGCCCCAGGCTCTGGAATACGCAAAAAGGGCCTTAGAACAAAGTCCGGATAATCCTGGTGTTCTGGATACGTATGCTTATGTCCTGTACAGAAACAGCCGATTTGATGAAGCGGCCGAGAATGCCCGGGCTGCTTTACAGCAATATGAGGCTCAACAGGCCGTTGCTCCTGTGGAGGTATATGAGCACCTGGGAATGATTATGGGCGAAATTGGGCAAAAGGATGAGGCGATTGGAGCTTATCAAAAAGCCTTGGAACTTGGCAAGGATAGTCTGTCGGAAGAGAGGAAACGGCAGATTAACGAGGCCATAGAGAAACTGAGTAACTGATAGCGGATGATTAGGCTTATGAACCAAAGTGGTTCACGAGGCGTAATACAAATAGTGAAATGGACAAGCTGCAACCGACACAAATTCAGCCGATGTTCAGGCCGCCTGTGCCAAGACCAGGCTTGCCCCCGCCGATGCTTAGCCCGAAAGACGTCGTTGCAATACTGCGTCGGCATATGTGGCTAATTCTCATACTCACCAGTATCGGCTTTATCGGCGGAGGTGTCACATGGTACCTGCTGAGGAGGTATGCGCCACAGTATACCGCCAAGACTTTTATTAGGGTGCTGCCTCCGGTTGAGACCGACCCGATGAGAATCGGCAGCCCGATTGTGGGCAAAGATATTCAGTACGGGCGTCGTGTGTACATTACGTCGATGCTGAAAGAGCAGAGCATGTTGATGAACCTGTTGGGTCGCGACACGATTAAGGCAACCGAGTGGTTCAGGAGTTTCGGCAGTGACACCAATCAGGGATTGAGAATACGTGAATCTTTTGAAGATCTTGAAAAGAAACTCGGTGCGTACGCCTCACGAGATGCGGAGTTCGTTACCGTCAGTATGACCTGCGGCAGTGCGCAGGAGGCTGCTGATATAGTCAACGAAATGGTGGAGTTGTTTATAGCTTCGCAACGAGACAGCGCGGTATCGGGAGTCCGAAATAAGCTGATAGAGCTTGAGAAAAGACGCACTTCAATTGAGCGGGAACTGGACCTGTCAGAGAAAGCTCTGGATGATGTTCGCGTAAGTACGGGCATTACCGACCTGGAAGAGCGTACTTTCCAGCACACTATAACACTTCGAGTAAACGCACTGGACCTGGAGGAGCAGGAGCTGAAGCTGCAGGTCTCCGAACTGCAGGCCGGCATAGAGAGACTTGAGGCAAGAGCTACTGGACCGATTGGAGTGCAAGTCGAAAATACTATTGAGCGTGACCCCACCATGTTGATGCTTACTCAGCAGATGTTTGTCACGAAAACCGCGCTTGCACAGATTCAGACAAAGTTTGGTGAGGGCCACAGAGTAGTTCGGGAGTTGAGGAAGAGGGTCGAAGATCTTCAAGAGAGAAGAAATATCCGAAGGCAAGAGATAGGTGATCAGACCCGAAAGGCAAATCTGGAAAATGCCAGGGACGAGCTGGTGGTTATGCATAGGCGGCTGGAGGAGGCTGAGCGACAGCGGCAAGAAGCGGAGGCCAACAAGAGACGGCTTGATTTGGCTAAAGTGGAGTATAACCAGCGTCTGCGAATAAAAGACCAGCTTCAGAACCAGCTCAACGAGATAAAAGACCTAATTGAGCAGCGCAGGATACAGGCTGAGGACCCTGAGGCTCCAAAAGTTATGCCGGTTGGCAGGGCGCCAAAGCCCCTGAGAATGAGTGCTCCTATCTGGTATACTTATTTGCCCGGCGGCACGATGCTTGGTTTTGTATGTGCAATTGGGTTGGCTTTTCTGCTCGAGTTGCTCAACGACCTGCTTCGCACACCTCGGGATGTCATCAGGTATGTGAATGTTCCGCTACTCGGCGTGGTGCCGAACGCGTCGGAAGACCACGAACTGCGTGGAGTTGACCTGTGCCATATCGTGCGCTTAGCACCCTACTCAATTGTCAGCGAGGCATACAGGCAGCTCCAGGTCAATCTCAGACTCTCGCAGGATAATGGAACAAGGGTGATCTTCGTGAGCAGTTGTGGTGCGGGCGAGGGGAAAACAGCAGTGGCTATAAACCTTGCTACTATTTTAGCCGGCGAGGGCAAGAAAGTGTTACTTGTTGATGCTAATTTCTGGCGGGCTATGTTGCATAAGGCGTTCTCCAATAGTCCCGGTACACACAATGATGAAAAAGCGAAATCTGATTTTGGCCTTACGAATTTGCTTGGCGGCGAAGCGACCGCCGAACGGGTGATTCGGCCGAGCGGCATCGATAACCTTGATGTCATTGACGCCGGCCCTACACCGTCTAATCCGACAGAGCTTCTTGCCTCTGAGAACATGACCAAGTTGATTTCCGAGTATCGCCGATATTATGACCGTATAATCATCGATGGCCCGCCTATTCTGCTCGTAACCGGCGCTAAGGTGCTCGCCGGCTGTACTGATGGGACTATCCTGGTCTTCAATGCCGACATGACCAGAAAGGGAGCGGCACAAAGGGCTGTTCGAGAACTGCGGGCGATTAACGTCTCCATCATCGGCTGTGTGCTTATGGGCGCCCGCGTCCTCAAGGGCGGTTACTTCCACGAGCAATATCGCTCCTATCAGCGATACCAGCAGCCACTTTTGGCCGGTTAACTCTTGCCAATCTGTCGCTGCATAGCTATCTTACCTTCCACAGTTTTTGCGCGAGAAAGGAAAAGACATCGATGGAAAAATTCCTTGTCACAGGCGGTGCCGGCTTTATCGGGTCGAACATTACTCGAAAACTTGTCGAGCAGGGCTGTTTTGTGCGGGTTCTCGACAATCTCCTGACCGGCAAGAGAAGCAACCTTGCCGATTGTCTCGACAGGATTGAATTCATCGAAGCTGACATGGGCGACCCAGCCGTCGCGGCAGATGCTGTCAGAGGTATTGATGTAGTGCTCCACCAGGGGGCCTTGCCTTCGGTGCCAAGGAGTGTCGAAAACCCTGCTGCCACGAACCGGCACTGCGTTGACGCTACAGTCACTATGCTCATAGCTGCTCGTGATGCGAAGGTAAAACGTTTTGTTTACGCCGCCAGCTCAAGTGCCTACGGCGATACGCCGACGCTGCCGAAGATTGAGACTATGGCAGCCTGCCCGCTTTCACCCTATGCCGCAGCCAAGCTCGCAGGAGAACATTACTGCTCGGTATTCTGGCAGTGCTACGGCCTGGAGACGATTTCACTGCGATACTTCAACGTATTCGGCCCGTATCAGGACCCGACCAGCCAGTATGCCGCCGCAATACCGGCGTTTGTTACGGCCATACTGAAGGACGAACCGCCCACCGTCTATGGAGATGGCGAGCAGAGCAGGGATTTTACGTACGTTGATAACGTCGTCGAGGCCAATCTGCTCGCAGCCGGTGCGGAGAAAACCGCCGGTGAGGTTATTAACATTGCCTGCGGCGAATCGGTTACGGTAAATCAAATCATCGACATGATAAACGAGATTGTTGGTAAGAATGTAAAGCCCATTTATACCAGCCTCAGGCCCGGTGACGTTAAGCACTCTCTGGCGGATATTTCACTTGCCCAAAAGGCCATCGGTTATAAATCCGTTGTTCCTTTTAGAGCAGGCCTTGAAAAGGCTATCGACTGGTACCGGGACAACCTGATGTAAAATTTAGCCCTGCGGTATTAGCTGTTCGCGTCGTTGCTTTTCGCGAATGAACAACAGGAATATCGCCGGCCCGAACGCCCACAGAAGTACGGTCCCGCCAAAGACCAGTCCTGCATAAGAGCCCCTTGCACAGTAACATTCGTCCTGTCGTGTAGCGTAAATCGGAACGGCAATAAAAAGTTCGAGGACGCTGCCCGCAATTAGTCCCCTTATGATTTTCCCGGCCCGGGTATAATGGTTGCCTTGTCTTAGGTAAATGATAAAAATCAGGGACCAGATGAGCCAGACGATGACGGGAATAAGCAAAATCAGATAATGCCGGAATGTTGAAGGGTTTTCCAATTCCGTGAAAAAGTCTTTTGTAATCAAATCGACGATTGAAAAAATAGCTCCAACAGATAGAAGCGTTGCGGCAAAAGCCGCGCCGACCGCCGCACGTTTCATCGGACGTGCGGCCTCGGTGGTCTTGATTTTCCAGATATGCCGGGGACTGAGGAACCACCACTGTGTCAGAAACAGCAATGCCAGATATATAAGAACGACCAATACATAGCCCCATCGGCCGGAACTTTCAAATTGCTGATATGCAGGCCCGAAGATTAGCAGCCCGGGCGTACCGGCCAGGCCGATTCCAAAAGCATCGCTGATAAGTCCGCCAAAAAGCCAGAAGATTGCACAGGCGACACACACTATCCACAGGGCCAAAAGTACCCATCGAATTTGTTTTGCGGTAGTTTTAGCTCGTGTCATGCTTGTCGCTCCGAAAAGCCGAATTTATTGATAAATGTCGGGTCTCATTAAATATCGGTTATAGGGGCCGGATTTGGATAGTTGCGGTCGGAAGTTACCCTGAGCCGCTACCTGTGATTACAGGCTGAAAATGAACATTAGTTGTTTGACTTGGGTATAGTCAGGACATTATTATGACGATTTATAAATGGCGGCGGAGCCTTTGATTATGTACGTCAGCACGATGAAAAAAGGGCTATTATTATTCATACTGATAATTGGGGCGTTTGTGCAGCCGTGGCTGTGGGCGGCGGCCGAGCAGGCCGTTGTGGAGCCGGCTGCGGCTAATGAGCAGCTTGAAATCAACAAAAATGCCTTGCTTTTCGGTACAGATGAGCAAATCCGCTTCAAGGCGGCCTCTCTAATGCTGGATAGCGACGACCCTGCGGCCAGGGCCGTGATTCTGGATGTCTTGAGCAACAGCGACAATCAGCAGGCACGGCTGGCCGTCTGCCAGGCGATAGCCGCCAGTCGCGGTAAACAAACCATACCGAACAGCGAGCAGTTTATCGGACCTTTAATGTCGTTCCTGATTGAGCAGCGAGACCCGGCTTCGGTCCGCCTCGGCACCGAAGCCCTGTTGATATTCAGATACGAGCAGATAGAGCAGCCTTTGCTGGCGACGATAGCCGACAAGTCACTGCCGACCGAAGCGAGACTCAATGCCGTGCAGGCCCTTCGTTTGCAGCCTGACATACGGGCAATCGTGCGACTGATAGAATTGCTGGATGATTCGGACCAGCAGATTGTCTCGGCGGCGGGCGAGGCGCTCAAGTCGCTGGCTATACCGGCGGTCGGAACGGACAAAGCTATACGGCGGCAAATGATTGAAGAAATTCAGAGAATCGGTAAGGAGGAGTTTCTTCATTACTGGCGGATGAGGCAGGAATATGAAAGGCAAATTGAGCAGTTGAAAAGCGAGCGGGATTCGTGGAGACAGAAATATCTGGCTACGCTCGACGATGTATACGCAAGGCTTGGTACGGATGGCGCCGCAAGGATAGAATTTCTGGCCCGGTATCTGGTCGGTGCACGGCCTGAAGAACGGCTGTGGGCTGTCTCGAAGGTTTCACTTTGGCTGCATGGAACAGAGCCGAAGTCAAATGTTCGTAGTGACCTGGGGCCTTTATTGATAAAGCTTATCTCCGATGAAAACGGTCAGGTCAGACTCAACACCGCACGGGTCCTGGCGCTGATGCCCGAGCTGGATTCGTCGCAAACGCTGCTGGCGCAGCTAAAGGTAGAGACCGATGATGAGGTTCGCAGTGAGCTGTTTGCCGCGCTCGGTCAGGCGTGTCGATATGCGTTCTCACCGCAGTCTCCCGTAAAACCGGACGGCTCGATAAGAAAACAGACGCTGGACATGGCGGTCGAATATCTTTTTTCAGATACACCCGCCAAGGCCCAAAGAGGAGCAGAAGTAATCCGCAACCTCTTGGAACACGATGGATTGTCTGAGCAGGAGGTCTCTGTATATCTGGAGTTCCTGGCCGACAGGTACGGGCGCAACGGTGTTTCTAATGTATTACGAGGCGAGTTGCTGAATTCCATGGCCATGCTTTGCGGCCAGAGTGCTTACAGTAACCAGGCTGCAAAAAGGTATCGGCAGTATTTTGTTGCGGCGCTTACGGAAGAGGATGACCTGGTTCGCGAAGCGGCTGCCAATGGTCTTGTCAACATAAATAAATCAGAGGCGTATCGGCGGCTGCGCACGGATTTTGTGAACGATAAGAGCGCCAATATCCGTAAGCGGCTCATAGGCCTTGCCGAGGAGATAGGCACCGTTGAAGACCTGGGTTGGCTGAGCGAGAAAATGGGCTCCAATGCAGACGAGGCCGGGGCATGGAAGGCGATGCTTAGAATATTTGAAAGCGGTGACAGCAAGTTACTGAGTAACTGGATTGAGCCGCTCGAGCAGAAGAAAATCGCGCCCGTCAGGATGATTGCTTTTCTTGAGATTGCCGAACGGAAGGCACAGGCAGAAAATAATACCGCCTTGCTCAATACGGCCCGTTACAAGCTCGCGAGGCTTCTTGTTCAGGCACAACAACGTGACAGGGCGAAAGAATATTACGGGGACCTGATTAAAACAGATAAAAACGCCAGCCACAGGGACCGGTTGCGGGCGGAGCTGCTGGAGCTGTATCTGAGTGACGGACAGATAAAACTGGCCGGCTCGCTGATAACGAATCGCCTGCTCGAAGATGACGTTGACGACTCTTGTCCGATTGGGCAGGTTCTAATCAGTTTTGTCCAGGCCTCGCCGCAGCAGGCGGCGGGACTGATTGACGAGCTGCAGCATATCAAGCTCGATGGTGCCGGTCCTAAACCTATGTGGCAGAAGTTGTTACGTCATCTCAAAGAAGTTCAGCCGGCTGATGTGAACAGTCTGCCGCTGACTGGCGCCACTTAGTTCACTCTTACGGCATCGCTGGCAACGAATCAAACCTCCGCGTTTGGAATTCTTCAGAAAAAGAATTTATTGAATTGTCGAATGGTTTTGTATATAGTCGCATCAGTTATACTCATTGAGCAAAGCGATGACTGAGCAGCAGACAATCGGCCGGATTATCAGGTTGGCCATCCGCCGGGAGCAGGAGGCTTACAATTTCCTTATGGCCATGAGTGAGTGCGTAGAATCTCCAGGCATAAAATACATGTTCAAAGACCTGGCAAAAGAAGAATTAGAGCATAAGGACAAACTTGAGCTGGAGTTAATAAAGCTGGGAGAGGTTGTTCAGCCTCAAACCTCACAAACCGAAACCGAAAATCCGTATTACATCGAATCTGATGAGTCCGCCACTATGGATTTTGCTGATTTGCTGAGGCTGTGTATTGAGAAGGAAGATATCTCCTTTCGCTTCTATATCAACATGGCTGTCCAGTTGAACCAGGAGGAGTCCAGGGACACTTTATTAGCTCTGGCTGAGGAAGAGCTTCGCCATAAGCTGCGGTTCGAAGCTGAGTACGAGAAGCTGCCCCGAAGAAAATAATTTGGTTTCGACATCTCGAAATATACGCACCCGTGTTTCAGAATAGTCATCGACTGATGCCCGGAGAAGCTGTTATTTGCTTGATGGTTTGCATAGAAGGGCTATAATCTGCTCAGTATGACACAACTGAGTGTAAATCTAAATAAGATAGCATTACTGCGGAACCAGCGCAATATCGGGATACCTTCCGTACTTGAAGCGGCACGGACGGTAATCAAAGCGGGTGCTCAGGGGGTGACTGTCCACCCGCGGCCGGATGAAAGACACATTCGCTACTCGGATGCATACCAGTTGCGCGATATGCTTGAAGATTATCCTGATACTGAGTTTAATATCGAGGGCAATCCATTTACAGGCAGACTGATGGAATTGCTTCGTAACATCAGGCCGCACCAGGCTACACTCGTACCCGACGACCCGACCCAGAATACCAGCGACCACGGATGGGACATTAAAGCCAATTTGGAAAGACTTCGGCCGGTCGTCGAGCAGCTCAAAGGGCTGGGTATTCGTGTCAGCGTTTTTATGGATGCCGCAGCCGGTATCGAGCAGGCTGCCCAGGCGTCGGTTGACAGAGTTGAGCTTTATACCGAGCCCTATGCAAAGGCCTTTCGTGACAATATAGATGTTCAGGGCACTATAAAACGATTCGCCGCTGCGGCTAAGGCCGCGCAGGACGCGGGACTCGGCGTGAACGCAGGACATGACCTTAACCTGCAAAATCTGGGCGCGTTCCTGGCCGGTGTGAAAGATGTGCTTGAGGTTTCAATCGGCCATGCGCTGATAGCCGAGGCCCTTGATACCGGACTTGCTGATACCGTCCGGCAATACTTGACGATTCTGAAAAAAACCGGATAGTTATAAACAGTGTAAATCCGTGTGAATCCGTGTCTAAAATTCTATAGAAAGAGCCGTGTAAATCTGTGTTAATCCGTGTCTGATAATTGAAATATACAGGAGTTCAAGATGTTTCATGGTGCTATGACGGCGTTGATTACGCCTTTCGCCGACGGCGAAATTGATTTTGAAACGCTCGACGAGCTGCTCGAGTTTCAATTGGAAAACGGCATCGATGCGCTCGCCCCGGTAGGCACTACCGGCGAATCGCCGACGTTGAGCCATCCCGAGCACAAAAAGGTCATTGAGCGTGTAGTCAAGACCGTCGGCGGCGCCGTGCCCGTTATTGCAGGTGCAGGCTCTAACAGTACCGCCGAGGCCATCGAGCTTACCGAGTTCAGCAGAAAAGTCGGCGCCGACGCTACGCTGCAGGTCTGTCCTTATTATAATAAGCCGACCCAGGAAGGCTTCTATCAGCACTTCAAAGCCATCGCCGAAGAAGTGGACCTGCCCATCGTCCTGTACAACATACCAGGCCGATGCGGCGGTACCGGACTGACCGCGCAGACCGTAGCAAGACTCGCACAGCTCGATAATATCGTCGCAATCAAAGAGGCAAGCGGCAGACTCGATATGGCCAGCGAGATTGCGACAAGCTGCG
>CAYSTP010000003.1:21691-34835 GCA_964434085.1 uncultured Pirellulales bacterium | reverse complement strand
AGAATGCGTAAACGGTTCTGATTTTGGTGGTGACCCCCATCACAACACCGAAAACAGCGTAGAAAGCAGCGAGCAAATAAAAGATTGCAACGGTTTTTTTCAGTTCGGTGCCGCGGTCAACCATCTGGTCGTAGATATGCCCACGGTCCGATACGAACAGAGGTCTTTTGTTTAGCAATCGTCTGGCCAGTGCTGTAGCGGTATCGAGAATCGGCAGGCCGAATACGACGATTGAGGCCATCCACCAGCGGGGAATTGATTCAGCGAAAAGCATCATCAAGGCGGCGATCATGAACCCGAGCAGCATGCTGCCGGCGTCACCCATGAAGATTTTTGCGGGATAACGATTAAAGGGCAGAAAACCAAAGACGCTACCGACCAGTCCAAGGCAGAGAATAATTCTTACGGGGTCACCGACCTCGCTGAATCCCCAGGTGGCCAGATGCGTGGCCAGTATAAGCATAGCCAGAGTGATAATTGCGGTAGCGCCGGCGCACAGCCCGTCGAGGCCGTCGAGCAGATTGAGGGAGTTAGTCGCACCGAGAACGAAGAAGATAACGATACCGGCCTGGAGTGGAAATTCGAGTTTTGGCGACAGAGGCAGATGCAGAAACTCGGCGATCTGCAATATGTCAGGGACGATTCCAACAAGAATAAGGGCCAGAGCAGCTACTATCTGGCCGAGAATTTTCTGCCAGGGCTTGATGTCAAAGATATCATCCGTAAGTCCAACGAAGCAGGCGATAGTTCCACCGGCAAGGATGCCAATCAGCCATTTGAAGATGTGGCTGAACTGTTCGCTTTTGAGCGTCGCGATACCGGTAAGGACACCGAAGATAAGTCCGACAAGCATACCGATACCACCGAGATATGCGATGGGCACCTTATGTGTTTTCACGATGTCGTCGGGCTTATCGACGATGCCGTACTTAATGGCAATTTTTTTGCACAATGCGGTTGTAACCAGGGCCGCGAGAAAAGAGCCGAGCAGGACGGGCCAGAACTCTAACACCCATGCCACAGGCCTTTGCGGTCCAATGATATTCAAATCGGTCAACATTTATTTCCTTGCCGTTAAAGTTCAGACCCAAACTTCGGCGTCGTAGCGGAGCATGGTCAGTCCGTCTTTGAAACCGTCGAAGAGTATTCGCGGTTTTCGGCCTGTGAGCTGCTGCAATATCCACTTTGGAAAGTTTGCGCCGGCCTTGATTGAAAGCGGCACACCACCGCCGAATCGCGGGTTGATTTCGATGAATTTTACTTTGTGGTCTTTGGTCCAGAACAGTTGTATTGTAATTACACCCGGTCCTGCACCGAGTTTTTCAACGAGACTCTTTGCAAGTTTCATGACACGGGTATTTTTGACAACCCTGGCCTTGCTGACTTCACCGGAGCGGACCTCCAACCTCTTTCGCGGCACGACGCAACGGACGTTCATATCGAAATCAACGTAAGCGTCACAGGTTAATTCGTCACCGCAGACCAGCTCCTGACAGATTGGATTAGGAATTCTTTTGGCGTAGAACGCCAGTTCGGCGCGGCTTCTGATAACAGCATTTCCCCGTCCGGCATATCCGTCCCACGGTTTCATAAAGTAGGGTCCTTTGAATCCGCCCTTACCCATCGCCGCCCGCGGACTTATTGTCCGCGGTGTATCGAAACCATGCTTAAGGAGGAAACGGCATGTCCTGCGTTTGTCCTGACAGATGTCAATGACCTGCGGCGATGAGACGAGAACCTGACAGCCGAGCTTTGCGAATCTGTCTCGGTTTACCGCAAGAATCTTGAGGTCCAAATCAACCGTGGGCACAAGCAGTCTTACTCGCTCTAATTTAACGATAGAAAGTAACTGCGTGATATACTGTCTGGACGTAACAGCTTTGACAATGAAGAAATCGTCGCACAGTCGCAAAGCAGAGCTCAGACTCGTGGTCTCGGTACCGAATATCTCGGTGTTTAAGCCCAGAGATTTGGCGGCGGCCCTGAAGGCGTTCAGCAAAGAGACACGCCGCCCGATGCATGTGAACAGAATATTAAAATGCCGCTTCGATGAAGTCCCTTTTTTAGCCATTCCAGAAAGCTCAAATTATCACATTTGTGGCCGATTACCCGTACCGCTGGAAACAGAAATAATAGTGTTACTGTTGGTTTTAGTCAATTACAAATATCCGGCGGGGGTAATCGTAATTGTTTGACATTTGGCAAGTTAGGCCATAAACTTCACGGTCTATAAGTATCTACGGAAATGACTTGGCAACGGTGCAACAGGTCTGAATGTCGGGTTTATGGGTTAAAGTGTAATTGGAGGAAATTCAACGGATGGCAGGACTCGAACAGCGCATCAGGGACAAAAAAGCAGTGATAGGGGTCCTGGGGCTTGGCTATGTGGGGCTGCCTCTGGTGCGGGAATTTGCCTCGGCAGGATTGACTGTCAAAGGTTTTGACATAGACCCGAAGAAGGTCCGGACTCTGAATTCCGGCCGAAGCATCATAAAACATATTCCCCATTCGCAGGTTAAAAAGATAGTGTCCTCAGGTTTGTTTAAGGCGACTACCGACATGAGCCGGCTGCGGACGGTCGATACGATACTGGTTTGCGTACCGACACCGCTGACAGCCAACAGGGAACCGGATATGCAGTACGTTACAGCCAGCAGTGAAACCATCACCAAATACCTGAGAAAGGGTCAGCTTGTTTCTTTCGAGAGTACGACTTACCCCGGCACGACGCGTGAGCTGGTGGCGCCGATACTTGAGAGTAGCGGGCTGAAGGCGGGAAGAGATTTTCACCTGGCGTATTCTCCGGAACGGGAAGACCCGGGCAATAAAAACTTCACGACCCGGACGATTCCAAAGGTGGTCGGCGGCTACACAAAGAAATGCCGCGATTTGGCACAACAATTGTACGCCCACGCGGTAGAAAAAATGGTTCCGGTATCGAGTCTTGAAGCGGCGGAGGCGTGCAAGATTGTCGAAAATGTTTACCGGTGCATCAATATCGCGATGGTCAATGAGCTAAAAATGGTTTTTGACCGAATGGGCATTGACGTGTGGGAGGTTATCAGGGCGGCGAGCACCAAGCCATTCGGTTTTAGTCCGTTCTATCCCGGACCGGGGCTGGGCGGGCACTGTATTCCTATCGACCCATTCTATCTGACGTGGAAAGCTCGCCAATACGGGATGCCGACCCGGTTTATCGAGCTGGCAGGCGAAGTGAATACGAATATGCCTCATTATGTGGTTGCCAAGGTGATGGAGGCGCTGAATCATCACAAAAAAAGCCTGAAAGGCTCGAAGGTGCTGGTACTGGGCCTGGCGTACAAGAAGGACATCGACGATTTGCGGGAGTCACCGTCAATCGAGCTGATAGAGCTGCTTGGGGAAAAAGGAGCGAGGGTGGATTACAACGACCCGCATATACCGAGGACCCACCGCCAGCGGCAGCATGATTTGAAGATGACAAGCAAGAAACTTTCGGCGAGGATGCTTTCGGGTTATGACTGTGTCTTGATTTCCACGGACCACAGCGATTATGACTACGCCTGGATTGTCAGGCATTCGAGGCTGGTGGTCGATACGCGAAATGCAACAGCAAAGGTTCGTTCAGGTAAAAGCAAAATTGTCAAGGCGTGAATTCGGGAGTTAAAAGTGCTGAAGGTCAGTGAGAATCCACCTTTGGCCTGGCCTGAAGGCCGGCTGTTGGGCGAGTTCGCCGGACAGTGGTGGGTGGCACACACGAAGAGTCGAAATGAGAAGGCGTTGGCGCACGATTTGATTGGCCGAAGTGTAAGCTATTTCCTGCCGATGACCTGGAAGGTGCGTCACATTCGCGGCAGGAGAATAAAGTCACTGCTACCGCTATTCAGCGGCTACATGTTCTTTTGCGGCAACGAGCAGCAGCGGGTAGAGGTCCTTAAGACCAACCGGGTAGCCTCTATTTTAGAAGTTAAAGACCAGCAACTGCTGGTAAATGAGCTGTCTTCAATTGAGCAGGCGTTGCGAACCGGCGCCGCTTTACAAAGGCATAAGTACATCAAGACGGGCCAGCGTTGCCGAGTCACCGCCGGTCCTCTGCGGGACATAGAGGGTGTGGTGCAGCAAAGTCGAACAGGCGCGCGTCTGATACTGAGGGTGGATATGCTTGGACAGGCGGCGAGTGTGGAGATAGATTCGGATTTAATAGAGATTATCGAGTAGAATAACGAGACAGGAGACGCAGTTATGAATATCGGTGTGGTTGGAATCGGTTACGTCGGGCTGGTTACGGCGAGTTGTCTTGCGGAGGCCGGTAATCGCGTCATCTGTGTTGACAATGACAGCGACAAGATAAAGCAGTTGAAGAACGGGCGCATACCGATATATGAGCCGGGGCTGACAGAAATGGTGCAGCATAACCAAAAGGCTAAACGGCTGCATTTTACCACCGAACTGAAAGAAGCGGTTGACGAATCACTACTGATATATCTTGCGGTAGGCACTCCTCCGGCACCGGACGGCTCGGCGGATATATCGGCGATTCTCTCGGTTTGCCGGGATATCGCCGGGCTTATGACGGATTATCGAATTATCATCACCAAGAGTACGGTTCCGGTGGGGACACATAAAAAGGTAACAGAGCTTATCAAATCCAAGACACAAGTACCTTTTGATTACGTGAGCAATCCTGAATTTCTCAAAGAAGGCGCAGCGGTTGAGGACTTCACGCGGCCTGACAGAATTATCATCGGCTGTGACAGCCCCCAAGTTCGTGAGATTATGAAGCAAATATGTAATCCTTTTATGCGCAAGGGTAACCGGATTATTTTCATGGACGCGGCGTCGGCGGAGATGACCAAGTACGCAGCGAATACGATGCTGGCGACGCGGATATCGTTCATGAACGAGCTTAGCGCGTTGTGTGAGAAGGTCGGAGCGGATATCGAGATGGTTCGGCAGGGCATCGGCAGCGACAGCCGAATAGGGCGCAGCTTCCTGTTTGCCGGGGTCGGCTACGGCGGCAGTTGTTTCCCAAAGGACATCCGGGCCCTGATTCATACGGGCGATGAGAACGGGCTGCAGATGCGGATTGCCGCCGCCGTTCAGCAGGCCAACGCCGAACAGCAGGTGAGATTTGCAAACAAGATTCTGGAACACTTTGCGGGCAAAGAGAAAGAGACGACTCTATGTGTATGGGGACTGGCGTTCAAGGCAAAGACCGATGACATCCGTGAATCGCCCGCGTTGAACTGCGTGAAGCTGTTTATAAAGGCGGGTATCAAAATAAGGGCGTATGACCCGGAAGCCGCGACAGCGGCAAAACAGGCGCTGGGTGATGCGATTGAGACTTTCGATAATGGTTATGATGCACTGGCCGGCGCCGATGCACTGGTGATACTGACGGACTGGCAGGAGCTTCGCAACCCGGACTTTGAGACTATAAAGACAAAACTCAAGAAACCGGTGATATTCGACGGCAGGAATCTGTATGAGCTCGATTATGTCAGTCGAGCAGGTCTTACTTATCACAGCGTAGGCAGAAAAACGGTCCGGCCGGGTTAGCTTCTGTTCGTGAACAGATGCGGAGGCGACAAAAATGAGCATAGCGGTTAGCGTAATCGGCTGGCTGATAGTGGCAGAAGGGATATTGTTCCTGCTTCGGCCTGAACTGCTGGGGCCGATAGTGCGTTTTTTTAACAGAACCTTATGGATGTATGCTCTGTCGATTTTGCGAATTGTGCTGGCGGTCTTTTTCTTCCTTGGTGCGATGCAGTGCCGCGTCAGGGGGGTAATTGTGGGCTTTGGAATACTGCTGCTTATAACGGGATTTGCCGGGCTGATTATAAAGCACCAGATGTACAATGCCATACTTCAATGGTGGCAGGAAAGGAATCTGACGACGGTGAGATTTGTAGCCGCCATTGTGATGTTGATTGGAGCTGTTATAGTTTACTGCGCGTAAGTGGAGGGTTTTTGAATCGGGTTATTATCTCATGAAGGTATTAGTAACAGGCGCAGCGGGCTTTATCGGTTCACATCTTTGTGAAAGGCTGCTGGCTGACGGCCGGCTGGTCGTCGGCGTTGATAATTTTGACGACTTTTACGAGCCGAAGGTCAAGTGGCGCAACATCGAGAACAGCCTTGCACACGACAATTTCGGGCTGATTGAAGCAGACATAAGGGACATCCCGGCGATGAACGAGGCCGTAGGGCAGGGCATCGATGTTATTGTGCATCTTGCGGCGCGAGCGGGAGTGCGGCCTTCCATCGAGCAGCCGGTTCTGTGTGCTGATGTGAACGTTAATGGAACCGTAGTCATGCTCGAAGCGGCACGGCAAAATGACGTGAAGAAGTTTATCTTCGGGTCAAGCTCAAGCGTGTACGGCAATAATGAGAAAATCCCGTTTTCGGAAGATGATAATGTGGACTTTCCCATTTCGCCTTATGCGGCAACCAAGAAGGCGTGTGAGCTGATTTGCCATACTTACCACAGCCTGTATGGGATTGACATGACGTGCCTGAGGTTTTTTACGGTTTACGGGCCGAGGCAGCGGCCGGATTTGGCGATACACAAGTTTGCACGGCTGATAGAGCGGGGCAGGCCGATACCGGTTTTCGGCGACGGCAGTATGATGCGGGACTTCACATATATCGACGATATAATCGCCGGTACAGCAGCGGCGATTGACAGATGCGGCGGCTATAATATCTATAATCTCGGTGAGTCGGAGCCAATAAAATTGGGTGAACTTATCGAACGTATTGAGCAGGCCCTCGGTAAAAAGGCACAGAAAGACCATCTGTCCAAACAACCGGGCGACGTGGAGCGAACCTACGCCGATATAAGCAAAGCACGCAAAGAATTGGGGTATGAGCCGAGTACACACATCACAGACGGGCTGGCAAAATTCGTCCAGTGGCTGCGAGAGGATATGCAGCAACAATAGCCCCAATGTAAATTTGGGGATAATCCGACCGTTCATCTATTTCTGTGTTTTTTTTGAAAAATAGTAGGCCATTTGGTATAATGATTGTTTCACAGGGCTGGCTTTGGAGGATGGCGTGAATAGGCCGTTATTTCTGTGTTTGTTATGTAGTGCGGTCCTTACTCTTGTGATGACAAGGGCTTACGGACTTGCTGAATCCACAGGCCCCGACGGCTCAAACGCCCAGGCAGTACACGAGCTGGGCCAGACAGGGGCGGATGTAAAAATCGGGCTAGTCGCAGGGCGAAATGTTTACACAAATCACGAGGCGTTTTTCGACAAGGATACCAATGGTGTGCCGACAGGCACAACCCACGCATTTAATTACGATTTCAGCGGTGACGGTACCCAGCCGGCAGTCCACGATACATGGATGGCGGGCATCGCAGTAAGCAGGGGTGGGGTTCTGTACCCCAACGATATTGGCGTAGCGCCGGGTGCCGATGTTCACTGTGCACGGGTCGCTGATAACGACGACATAATCTATTACAGCTGGCTTGAGAATGCTCTTGATTACCTGACAGATACCCAGGGCTGCGGGGTGATAATGACAGGCATTGCTTTTAATGGAATAGACCCCAACGGCCAAAGTCTTTTGACTCTGATATACGACTATTATGCTTATGAAAAGGACGTGGTTTTTGCAATTCCTTCCGGCAACGGCAGCAATATCTGGGTGTTTGGAGACGCATATAACGGGATAACCACCGGCGGGGCGATAACAGGTGAAGACGACGTTTACGACAGAGTCGGAAACAACAGCAGCAACGGTCCTACATCGGATGAACGGCAAAAACCTGATGTGGTTGCACCGAGTAGTATGCAAACAGTACCTTACGAGCCGAACATATGGGCCGTTCCCCCGTGGAATAATGGCGAAACCAGTCTTTCGGTGCCTCATACAGCAGGTCTGGCGGCCTTGCTTCTGGGCTACGCCGACCAGACGCCAAACACCAACGACGGGAAAAAGGAGGTTATAAAGGCTGTGATAGTCAACTCAGCTTTTCCGAATATCGATGCCAAGTCAGGAGCCTCGACAAATCCCGTTGACCCGAACAATGTGTGGCACCCGGATAGAGGATATGGAAGGGTCGATGCGCTGCGGGCATACGAGCTGCTGGACTCTAACTCTGTTTCAGCCGGCAGTACGACAACGCAAGACAAGGGCTGGGCGTATGCAACTATGACCAGCAAAACCCAGGTTGACCACTACTTCATCCAGGGGCAGAAGAACCAAAGGTTTGTCCTTACGGTCACCTGGAACCGGCGGGTAGACAAGAACGGGTACCTGAATTACAGCGAGGAAAACGACCCCAAGTTTCGGGTTGACCTGGCCGTGATGGACTCGAATGACGTGGTTTTGTACAGCGAATCCGATTCACTGAATAATCTCAAGAAAGTCGAAATGTTCCTGCCGTACGATGATACTTATGAGATTGTCCTGACAAATCCCAATACCAAAAATAATCGCAGCTATGCTATGGCGTTCGAGTTGATAGCCCCGCTCACAGCCGACCTTAATCTTGACTACGTGGTCGATAACAGTGATTTGGGGGTATTAGCTCAGAACTGGCTGAAAAGCGGCAGCATCGGCGATTTGACGGGGGAAGGCGACGTGAATCTTAAAGACTTTGCAGCTTTCGCGGCGAATCGGGGCAACTTCAATCCGCTGTACCACTGAACGTATGTCCGCCTGCGGGGAAGATTTAACTCGTACAGCGTACTACGCGAAAGATTTATCACTCCATATCAATCGCATATAGACTATATAAGTATATAAGCATATACTTATATACTATTTTATGCCGGATATATCCAGGATTAGAGTCGAAGGTAGTATTCCGTGAAGCGATTTCGTTCTGTGTATCGCTTTCTGCGTTTAGCGGAGAGGGCTTACTCAGTGCCAGGTGGTGGTGCTGAGCCAATCTTCGGCAAGCAGGAACAGGTCATTGGTATCTATATTTGTGTCGCGATTAAAGTCGGCGAAAAGTTCATCGTTTTGCTGCAGCCAAAGCATAGCAAACCAGGCATAGTCACTAAAATCCACTATACCACTGTTATTTATGTCACTGAGCAAGGCCCAATCGTAAGGGGCCATCGAGGCCTCGGGGGTTCCGCCGTAGGCGCCCATATTGATTCGCAGATTGTGTCCCCAGATGTTATTCGGGTCGTCGGGTATTGTTAGCGGTTCATCGGCGAGGGGTGAGCCGGGATTTCCGGCGTCAATACATCGGCTGGTAACGTCGTCATAATCCCAGCGGCTGCGGACACAGTCCCATCGCCAGCCTTCGCTTTTAAGGTGATAGTCGCCGTCGACCCAGAAGTCGTCGTTAGCGTCGGTGGGTGTTCCATTCGGGTCCCAGTAACCGGGGTCAACAAAGCAGGGGTCGGTGTCAATGTTGCCGATGCCGGGCCAACCGCCCTGGATATTAGAATAAGTGTATTCGAATGACTCAATTCCTACAGGGTCGTATATAGGTGAGTGGCTGGGATAAGAATCGAAATTTCCCCAAAAGATACAATTTGAGACGGCGGCATTATAACTGCAATTTGCCAATACGGCTTCTTTAATAACAGAGTTTCCAATAAAAACGCAGTTAGTTAAATTTAACGGGCTGCTTGTTCTATGATTTAAGGCCCCTGTAGAATTCGCATAATTTCCGCTAAAGACGGAATTTGCAATGTTCACTGTTTTGTTTTGTCCTTCGATATGTACTGCACCTCCATAAAAAGCCGAATTACCTGTAAAAGAGGTGGCAGAGACAGATAAATTGCCATCGGTTACATACAATGCGCCACCATAGCCGAATAGTTCGGCGTGGTTCCGGCTGAATGTGGAATTAACTATAATCGCATTTTCGCATTTGATATAAAACCCTCCGCCGAAATACGAGGAATTATCAGTGATAATGCAATTCTCAATATTTAAACTGCCTGACATATCAGTGGCAACTGCACCACCCTCGAAAGCAGTATTCTGATAAAACCTGCAATCGCTAAAAGTACTATTAAAGTTTCCTGTATAAGCGGCACCGCCTTCATCAGCGGAATTTTGTGTGAACGAACAGTTCTTGATTATCGGAGAGGCTTGGAAGTGTATAGCGCCGCCTTTAGATTCAGCGGTATTGCGAATAAAAGTGCAATTCTCGATTGTCGGTTCGTAGGGGCCAAGATATATCGCACCACCAAAGTCAGCCGAATTTTCTATAAAGGCGCAATTTCGAATTATCGAGCTTTCTATTTCCAATTTGTGGGAGTAATTAATTGCGCCGCCCTTGCCGCCGGTGTTATTTATAAAGATGCAGTTAGAAATCAAGCCGTCACTGAACAGCATTTGAATGCCCCCTCCTGCAACGGAATTTCCGTCTCTAATTGTAAAGCCGGAGATAACAGAATTGGGGCCGTTAAAAGAATCGCAATAAACACAGCAATACAGATTGTTTCCGTCGATGATGGTCCCGGCGACGGTGCAGGGGTCATTGGGGTCTGTGCTGCGGAGGGTTATTGCTTTATCGATTATTTCAACACTTTCGTAGTAAATACCGGGATAAACGATTACCGTATCGTTGTTATCTGCCGTATCAACTGCGGCCTGGATGGAATTGAAGTCGGCGGGGCCGTCGTCGTCAACGGTGTAAGTTGCCGCTAAACAGGGTATGGTCAGTATCGTCAGAATAAAAGGGATTATGGCTTTCATTCTCCGTTTCCAAAAAATCTATGCCACGAACAGAGGTATTATAGATTATCAATGACAGGAAATCAAGACTGAATTTTCGCGGTCCGGGGAGATAAATACAAGGCTGTTGCATTTTAACGGTAATTTGCCTATAATACATGGTTAGTGTTTTTAACTGTCAGGAGTGTACCATAATGAGCTTGACACATTTGGATAAGCTGGAAAATCAGAGCATATACATTATCCGCGAGGCATACAATCAGTTCCGTAACGTGGCTATGCTGTGGTCGATAGGCAAGGACTCGACGACGCTGCTGTGGCTGGTCCGCAAGGCGTTTTTCGGCAAGCTGCCGTTCCCTGTGATGCATATTGATACGAGCTATAAGTTCAAGGAGATATACGAGTTCCGCGACAAGTACTCAAAAGAATGGGGCTTCGATTTAGTAATCGCCAGAAACGAAGAGGCGTTGAAGCGGGGAGTGCACTGCGGACAGGGCGCTATGACGTGCTGCAATGAGCTGAAGACCAACGCGCTGAAGATGGCTATCGCTAAACACAAGTTCAGGGCCCTGTACCTGGGTATCAGGAGGGACGAGCACGGGATACGTGCGAAAGAACGATTTTTCAGCCCGAGGGATGAGGACTTCGAGTGGGATTATAAGAACCAGCCTCCTGAATTGTGGGACCAGTATAAAACCAAGGCGGCAGATGAAGAGCATATTCGCGTACATCCGCTGTTAGGCTGGCGAGAAATCGACGTATGGGAATATGTGCAAAGAGAAAAGATACCCGTGGTTGACCTTTACTTCGCCAAGAACGGAAAGAGATACCGCAGTATAGGTTGTGAGACCTGCTGTATGCCGGTGGATTCGGACGCGGATACAATCGACAGAATAGTCGAGGAATTGAAAACGTCTAAGGTTTCAGAACGCAGCGGCAGGGCGCAGGATAAAGAGGATGACTATATGATGCAGCGTCTGCGGGCGCTGGGATATATGTAATACTCGATGCTTGATACTCGATACTGGATGCTCGTTGACGACAGCCGCGGGCACAGTAATAGCAAGGTGACAAGGGAAAAGTAATGATTGATGATAATACATTGAGTTTCGTGATAGTGGGGCATATCGACCACGGCAAGAGTACGCTAATCGGCAGGCTGCTGTATGATACTCAGTCGCTGCCGCCTGACAGGATAGCCGAGATGGAAAAAGCATCGGCCGAGAGGGGGCACGAGGCCGAGTTTGCGTATTTGCTGGACCACCTGGAAGAAGAACGCAAGCAGGGTATAACAGTCGATACCACGCAGGTGTTCTTCAAGACGGACAGGCGTCATTATGTGATTATCGATACGCCGGGACACGTCGAGTTTGTCAAGAATATGATAACGGGCGCCTCGCAGGCTGAGGCGGCGGTGCTGATAGTGGACGTGGAAGAAGGAGTCAAAGAGCAGACCCAGCGACATTCGTATATGCTGTCACTTCTGGGATTGGCGCAGGTCGTCGCTGTGTTCAATAAAATGGACCTTGTCGAGTACAGTCAGCAGCGTTTCGAACGGGTCAAGACCGATGCGATTAAATTCCTTGCGAGCATAAATATTACTCCGGATGTGTGCATACCGATATCGGCGATGAAGGGTGATAATGTTGCGGGCAAGTCGGAGCACATGGATTGGTATGACGGGCCGACGTTCTTAGACAGTCTCGACGGACTGAAAAACCGTCAGGCCGTTGAGAACAAGCCGCTGCTGCTGCCGATTCAGGATGTATATAAGGTCGATAACAAGCGCGTCAACGTCGGACGAATCGAGGCGGGTATCATCAATGCAGGCGACGACATAGAGATTCTGCCGACGGGGCTGAAAACCAGGGTCAAGTCGATAGAACGATTTATGGAAGAACGCGGCAGTGCCGTAGCGAGCGAATGCATAGGTTTTACAACCGGCGATGCAGTTTTTTTAGACCGCGGCGCGATTGTGTGCCGGCCGGGCAGCGGACCTGAAATGAGCGACAGAGTTTCGGCGAGTGTCTTCTGGATGTCGAAAAAGCCGCTTAGCACAGATGAGAAGCTGACTATCAGATGCGCGACACAGGAGACGAGCTGCAAGGTCGAGCAAATAAAAGAGCGGATTAACTCAGCTACACTCGAGGTAGTGGAAAAGAACGCTAAGGGACTGGAGAACCTCGATGTCGGTGAGGTTGTTATCAAGACGAAAAAGCCGATTGCAGTTAAGGATTTCAACGACGTTCAGGAATTAGGCCGGTTCGTCCTTGTCCGTGACCAGAACATCTGCGCCGGGGGTATCGTTACTTCGTAATCAAACGAAACTTAGCTGCTGCGCCAGATAGGGCAAGGGTAGTTCAGGCTTTGAGCTGTTCTTTCACCGCGTCGTAGATTAGTTTTTTTGCATTTTCCAGCGGGCCGGGCAGGTGCGCTCCGGCGGCTACGACATGTCCGCCTCCGCCGAACTTCTGGCCGACCAGCCGCATATCGACGTTGCCTGTGC
>CAYSTP010000003.1:0-21591 GCA_964434085.1 uncultured Pirellulales bacterium | reverse complement strand
TGTCCGCCTCCGCCGAACTTCTGGCCGACCAGCCGCATATCGACGTTGCCTGTGCTGCGGAGCGAACATCGGACCTGGCCGTCTTTCAGCTCGATGAAAAGAGCGGCGGCTTCAACGGTGTTGATGCAGCGGCAGCGGTCTATGAGGTTTTCGGTGTCTGCGTATGATGCGCCCGTCTGTTCGAAGTCCTTTAAGGTCAACTGCTGAACGGCGTAGCGGCCGTCGAAGTGAAGCTCGAGGCTGTCGAACATCCGGGTCATAAGGCGGAAACGCTGCGGAGTGAAGTTCTGATATAGTTTACGATAAAGTTCTGTGGCGTTTATACCGTGTTCCATTAGTTTGCCGGCGGTGATGAGAGTCCGAACGTCGGTGTTGGAGAACTGGAACCAGCCTGTATCGGTCGAAATTGCGACGAAAAGCGCGGCGGCGATTTTTTCGGTAACAGGCCAGCCGGTAAACTGCATCAGGTCATAAACTATCAGGGCGGTGGCGGAAGCTGAAGTATCGATGACTTCCGCGTCGCCGAGGCCGTCGTTGGTTACGTGGTGGTCGAGGACCAGGACTTTGGCTCCGTCTCTGTGGTTTTTTAGATAATCGCAGAATTTCGGAAGCTGATTGTCGCTGTTTACATCGACCAAAACTATCAGGTCTATGTCGGCGAGCTGGTCGGGTTTGATATCCTGGTCGTAAACGGGCGGTTTTTCTTCAAAGAGGAATTGGTACCATTGGGGAATCTCCGAGAGTATCATAGCCTTTGTTCTTTTGTCCAGTGATTTGAGGGCTTCGGCCATTGCCACAACGCAGCCGCAGGCGTCGCCGTCGGGGCGGATATGGGTTGTGATTAAAATGTTCTTCGCGCGATTGAGCAGCTCTATCGCGTTCTGGAAATCATCTGTTAAAGCCATTGGCACTCTTCTGCAACAATTCTGTAATTTGGCGAAGATTCAGGATTATACGATTATAAAAGGGATTGTTCAAGCGTTCGGATTTTTAGCTGAGAATGTCTTTTGCAGCTTTGCAGTCCTTTGCGATTTGTGCGGCGAGGTCATCGGCAGATGCGAATTTGTGCTGACGGCGGATGTGCCGGACGAAATCCATCGCCATGTACTTTAATCGAGAGTCAAGTTCAAGGTCACTCAGTAGATGCGCTTCGATGAGCAGGGGGTGCTGGTCGCCGAAGGTTCTGGCCTGGCCGATGCTAAATACTGCCGGCAGCTTATCGCCTTCGGTGCAGGCCTGCTCGTAAGTGTCAGCGATGGCAACATAGCCTGCATAAACGCCTTCTGCGGGTATGAGCTGGTCGGACTTTCCCATGTTGAGGGTCGGATAGCCGATTCGGCGGCCTCTGCCGCGGCCCGGAACTATCCTGCCGATAAGTTTATACGCTCTGCCAAGGGCGATGGCTGCATCGGCAACGTCACCGGAGGTGAGCATATAGCGAATCATAGTACTGCTGATGCGGACGGTCTGGCCCAGCTCGATTTGCCTGGCTGGTACTACGATGACGTCAAAGTCGTTTGCGGGTCCGAGTCGCTTCAGCAGTTCAATATTGCCGGTTCGGCCTGAGCCGAAGTAGAAATCCTCACCTTCGACCATGGCGGCAGGGGCGATTGGTTCGACGACGTATTTTTCGATAAAATCGGGCGCCGACAGAGACAGGACCTTCGGTTCGGTCTTTATTATCAGCCAACAGTCAGTGCCGCATTGGGCCAGGAGCCGCTGTTTTAACGGGGCAGGGGTCAGTATATCGGGAGATTTTTCCGGGTGCAGTACGGCGGCGGGGTGCGGCTCGAAGGTCATCACCAAAAGCTCGGTGTTGCGTTTTGCGGCGAGTTTTTTTGCGGTCGATAAGATTTCCTGATGGCCGATGTGCAAGCCGTCGAAGTTGCCGATTGTGACGACACAGCCCTTTTCGAGTTCGCCGAGCTCGGAAATCGATTGCAGTACTTTCATAGCCAAGTCTCCTGATAAGCACTCGGAGCGTTGAACGCCGCTTACTTTATCGGTTGAGACGGCTGGTTTCAATTGTTTTCGGCGGCGGACGGGATGGCGTGATTTTATGGCAAAAGAGGCGGGGATTTTGGTTGACCGGCCGGTGTAAATGGCGTAAATTACCGGTTTTATGTTACGGACGAGCTGACAAAAGAAGGAATAATATATGCCTAAGCAGAAGAGCCATAAGGGCTTAAAGAAAAGAATCAAGATAACTGCCACGGGCAAAGTGAAGCATAAACACGCCGGGGGCGGGCACTTAATGAGCAGTAAAAACGCCAAAAGACGCCGAAGAATCGCGATGGACGGCGTATTGAAACCGATGGAGGCGAAGAAAATAAAGGCTGCGATGGGCAAATAGCAAATAGTTTATGGGGTCTGCTTCTCGGCTTGGTATCAGCTGCCGCCAGCGACCCCGGAAAATGATAAGATGAAAGGAAAGCTGATATGCCAAGAGTAAGAAAGGGCGCAGCACGGCGCCAGGCAAAAAAGCGTCTGTTCGAGGCGGTCAAGGGACATCGAGGGGCCGCCGGTCGCACGTATCGTTTAGCCAAAGAAGCACTTGTCCGCGCACAGGTCAACGCGCGTGTCAGCAGAAGAAGGCGAAAGAGAGATTTCCGCGGGCTGTGGATTACCCGGCTCAGCGCGGCCTGTCGGGCGAGAGGGATACGCTACAGCCAGCTTATCAACGGTCTGAAAAAAGCCAACATTACACTGAATCGAAAGATGCTCAGCGAGATTGCTATAGCCGACGCTGCGGGCTTTGACGCCATCGTCGAACAGGCTAAAGCCGCGATTGGTTAATTGACTAATTGCCCACATGGCTGTGCAGGATTAACCGAAAATGCTGGAGCAGTTTGAGAAAATCGGGAAAGAGGCGATTTCTGACCTCAAACAGGTTCGTGACTTGAAAGGACTCGAAGAGTTCCGCATCAAGTACCTGGGTAGAAAAGGCCTCGTTACTCAGATGCTCAGCGAGATTGGCAAGGTTCCCAAAGAGCAGAGGGCGTCGGCGGGGCAGTTGGCTAATAAGGTCAAGAAAGAGGTCAGCGCAGCGTTCGAGCAGTTCAAAAGCAAACTCTCGGCGGCTGAAAAGCAAAAGTCTAAAGAGCTGATTGATGTCACCCTGCCCGGAATCAGGCCGCAAATCGGCAAGATGCACGTCATTACCCAGACGATTAACGAACTGCTGGAGATATTCGGCAGGATGGGGTTTAGTGTTGCTTATGGGCCTGAGGTCGAAGATGAGTGGCACAACTTTATCGCGTTGAATATCCCGCCGGAACATCCGGCCAGGGACCCGCTGGATAATTTCTATATCGATGATAACACATTGCTGCGGACGCAGACCTCGACGATTCAGATTCGGGTGATGGAAAAGCAGAAGCCGCCTATCCGGGTTGTTGCGCCGGGCAGGGTATATCGGCCCGATACGGTCGATGCGACGCATATGTATATGTTCTATCAGCTCGAAGCCCTGGTGGTCGATGAGGGGGTGAGCATGGTTGATATGAAAACGACAATCAACCAGTTCATCCACACGTTCTTCGGGCCTGAGATTAAATGGCGGCTGCGGCCGAGCTTCTTTCCGTTTACCGAACCGAGCGCCGAGGTTGACCTGCTTTGGGAAACTAAAGACGGCGGTAGCGAGTGGATGGAGGTCGGCGGCTGCGGAATGGTGGACCCTAACGTGTTCGATGCAGTGGGCATCGACAGCGAGAAATATACGGGCTGGGCGTTCGGTTTCGGTATCGAAAGGCTCGCAATGCGCAAATACAAAATCAATGATATTCGCTTGTTGTTTGAGAACGACCTTCGATTTCTCAAACAGTTCTGACACTTGAAACTTAACAGGCAGAGGGCACAAATTGATAAGTAAAGGTATTATATTAGCTGGGGGCAGCGGGACGCGTCTTTATCCGCTCACCAAGGCGCTGAGCAAGCAGCTCATTCCGGTCTATGATAAGCCGATGATTTACTACCCGCTGACGACGCTTATGCTGGCAAAAATCAGGGAGATCCTGTTAATCAGCACGCCGGAGGATTTGCCGGTTTATAAAAAGCTGCTCGGAGACGGCGGTCAGTGGGGCCTGTCGATTGATTATGCCGAGCAGCCGCGGCCTGAGGGGCTGGCGCAGGCGTTTATCATCGGCAAAGATTTTATCAATAGCGGGCCGGTGTGCCTGATACTCGGTGATAATGTGTTCTATGGTCACGGCCTGCCGGAATCACTTGGGCGCGCGGTTAGCCAGCAGTCCGGAGCGACGATTTTCGGATACCAGGTCAGGGACCCGCAGCGATACGGAGTGATTGAATTCGACGATAAAGGCAATGTATTGAGCATCGAGGAAAAGCCGCAAAAGCCGAAGTCGAGTTACGCGGCGGTGGGAATTTATTTCTATGACGAGCGGATAACTCAAATCGCTGCGAGCATAAAGCCCTCGTGGCGAAATGAGCTTGAGATTACGGATGTAAACAGGGTGTATCTGGCGGATAACAGCCTGCGGGTTGAGCTTCTGGGAAGAGGGATAGCATGGCTTGATACGGGGACGCCGGAATCGATGCTGCACGCCTCGAATTTTGTTGAGACTATACAGCAACGGCAGGGGCTGATGATAGCCTGCCCGGAGGAGATTGCATACAGGCAGAGATGGATTGACGCCGGGCAGGTGCTTAGATTAGCCGAGCCTCTCGAAAAGAACGGTTATGGCCAGTACCTGGTCGAGATGGTCAAGGGGCGCGGGTGATGAAGATTGTCCGGACAGAATTACCAGGTGTGATAGTGATTGAGCCGGAAGTATTCGGCGACAATAGAGGCTGGTTTATAGAAACGTGGTCCCAGTCGAGATACGCCGATGCAGGAATAAGCAAAACATTTGTGCAGGATAACGTTTCGCTTTCAGGCAGAGGGATTTTGCGCGGCCTGCATTTTCAAAATCCAAAGGCACAGGACAAATTGGTGCAGGTGCTTTCGGGCGAGGTTTTTGACGTTGCTGTGGATATTCGCGTCGGCTCGCCGACACTTGGGCAATGGGTCGGTCAACAACTATCTGTTGAGAACCACAGGCAGATGTATATTCCGGCGGGGTTTGCCCATGGATTCTGTGTCCTCAGCCAGACCGCGATTTTTTCTTATAAGTGCACGGATTATTACAGTTCTTCGGCTGAGATGGGTATTATCTGGAACGACCCTGATATCGGGATAGACTGGCCGATAGATGCACCGACCCTGTCGCAAAAGGACATTGCCAATCCACGGCTTAAAGATATTCCCGCAGAAAAACTGCCGCGGTACGAGGCTGCCGAATGACCAAAGAGCAGGATTCGATAGCTATACTCGGCGGCAGGGGTATGCTGGGAACGGATTTGGCGACGGCCTGTCGTCAAAAGGGAATCGCTCATGAGGTCTTCGACCTTCCCGACTTCGATATCACAGATGCCGGACAGCTTGCCGAGGTGATTAAAAACCACCGCGAAATAATCAATTGCGCGGCATACACGAATGTCGACGGGGCTGAATCGCATCGCGAACTTGCATATAGGATTAATGCAGAGTCGGTGGAACGGCTCGGAAGATTGGCGACGAAGAAAAGTAAATACGTCTTGCATATAAGCACTGATTTTGTCTTTGACGGCAGGCTGGACAGACCCTATGTGGAAACTGATGAGCCGAACCCAATCAACGAATATGGAAAGAGCAAGCTTGCCGGAGAGCAGGGCCTTGTTGAAAGCGGCTGTCAGAGCTGTATAATGCGGGTCGAATGGACGTATGGTGCAGCGGGCAATAACTTCGTAAAAAAGCTGTTGCAGCGTGCCGGGGATGCAGGAAAACTGAAAGTCGTTGACGACCAGTTCGGCTCACCAACGGCGACAACGGAAGTTGCAGCGGCGATATGTGATTTGTTAACGAAAAAGCCGAAAGGGCTGTTTCATTTTGCCTCGGCGGGATATGTAAGCAGATTCGAGATGGCAAAGTTCATAATTGACAGACTCAATCTGAATGTTGAGCTCCAGGCCTGCAAGAGCAGTGATTTTGCGACTCCGGCGGCCAGACCTTTGAACAGCAGGTTCTGCTGCGACGAAATAGCGGCTATACTGGATAAGCCGATACGGCCGTGGCAGGGACCGCTCGAAGAATACCTGGGAGTTATATGAAGAGCATATTGGTTACAGGCGGGGCGGGATTTATCGGCAGCAACTTCGTGCGGATGGTGCTGGCTGAGCACGAGGATTACCTCGTCGTCAATCTCGATAAGCTCACATACGCGGGAAACCTTGAGAACATTGCGGAGTACATCGAGTATCCTAATCACAAGTTCATAAAAGGAGATATCTGTAACGGCGAGCTTCTGGAACGGATTATCGATGAGTACGAAATCGAGGCGATTATAAACTTCGCTGCGGAAAGCCACGTTGACCGGTCAATAGACGAGCCGAAGGTCTTTATCGAAACGAACGTCACAGGTACGCTGACCCTTCTGGAGGCGGCAAGGGACAAAGGCGTCGAGTGGTTTGTGCAGATATCGACCGATGAAGTTTATGGAGCTTTATCTTTGGACTCTGATGGTAAGTTCACGGAGCAGACTCCACTTAATCCCAATTCACCCTACTCGGCCAGCAAGGCCGCCGCCGACCATCTTGTTAAGGCCTTCGGACACACGTGGGGGCTCAATTGCAACATTACAAGGTGCTCCAACAACTACGGCGAATACCAGTTTCCTGAAAAAATGATACCGCTTATGATAAACAACGCTCTCAGTGATAAGGAGCTGCCGATATACGGCGACGGCCTCTACGTGCGAGACTGGCTGTATGTGTACGACCACTGCACGGCGGTGTGGAAAATTCTGACCAAAGGTAAAAGCGGCGAGGTTTATAACATCGGCGGCTGTAATGAAAAGACGAATCTGGAAGTGGTTCGAATCATACTCGACCGCCTCGGCAAGCCTGATTCGCTGATTAGGCATGTAAAAGACCGGCCTGGCCATGACCGACGCTACGCAATTGACGCATCGAAGATAATCAATGAGCTTGGATGGAAGCCTTCTGTTGTCTTCGAAGAGGGAATTGTAAAAACGATTGACTGGTATATCGGCCACGAAGCCTGGCTGAAAAACGTGGTGTCGGGTGATTATCAGAAATATTACGAGCGGATGTACGGGGACAGGTAGCCGCACAGGGCACAGACGAATGACGGAACTAACCAGGGGCAAGGCCACTATAGGCATCGTGCAGTACAAGACGCTCGATTTTACGCGGCTTTGCCTTCGGAGCATTCGCAAATTCAGCTCTTATCCTTACGAGGTTATAGTGGTCGATAACGACTCAGGCGACGAATCGCTTGAGTATCTGCGAAGGCTCAAGTGGATTCGGCTTCTGGAGCGAAAGAGCGAGCCAGGCGAACCGGGCGGAGGATATTCACACGCCGCAGCGCTTGATTTGGCGCTTGCTCACTGTAATACCGAGTTTTTCGCCTCGCTGCATTCGGATGTCTTTGTCAAACGTGCCGGATGGCTGGCGGACTTAGTCAAGTATTTCAAAGACAATGAAAAAATCGCATGTGTGGGCACCGGCAAGATAGAATTGCAGCCCGCGTGGCAGATATGGCTCAAGGAAAACCTGGATGTCAACGCATTGAAGAGAAAACTGCTGCGTGAGCCGGACCCTCTGCAGAAGTACAGATACTTTAATAGGACTATATACAGCATCTATCGCACCGATGTCCTGCGGCGCGAAGGCTTGACTTTTTTGATGGGCAAGAAAGAAGGTCTGACAGCGGGAAGAAAATTGTACTTTGACCTGCTCGATAAAGGCTATAAAACGGTTGAGCTGCCGCAGCGGCTGGTGGGTAAATATGTTGTTCATCTGGCCCACGCGACCCAGGCGGTGAACCTGCAGGAGTTTTCACTGCGAAAAAAAACGGTTCGCAAATACAAACGACAGTTTGAAAGGATAATGACCTCTGAATTATTTGCGAGTATCATGACCGACGACTCACTGGACCAATAAATATAAAGGGCCTTGGATGAGCTCCAGACGGTTTATTAAGAAAAAACGCATTTTGCTTACAAGGATATTCGTCGCAACAGTCGGTGTTCTGCTTCTGTTTTCGTCCAGTCGCTGGGAGACGAACGAGACGTACTCTGCTGTTTTATTTACCGTCGGGGTAATTATGGCTGGTGTGGCGACAGTCGGACGTGTGTGGTGCAACCTGTATATATGCGGATATAAGAGCGGAAAGCTGATAACGTCCGGCCCGTATTCGATGTGCAGGAATCCCCTGTATTTTTTCAGCCTGGTAGGCGCTATTGGTCTGGGGCTGGTGACGGAGACTGTCAGTATCTCTTTGTTGTTTCTGGTCGTTTTTTCCATATACTACCCGTTCGTTATTCGAGCTGAGGAAAAACGCTTGAGAAAGGTTCACGGCGCTGACTATCAGCAATACTTTAAGGATACTCCAAGTTTTATACCTTCCCTGCAACGATTTTATGAACCGGATGAGTATGTGGTAAAAGCCGGACTTTTTCGTAAAAGTCTCTTTGACGCAATGTGGTTCGTGTGGCTTATCGGAATAATAGAGATAATAGAGGTATTGCATGAGTCGCATATTCTGCCTGTTCTTATTAAGCTGTATTGATTCTTTAAGTTCAATATGAAGCGTTATGATTAAATGAGACTTCTTGTCATCAGCAATAATCCTTTGCGGCCGAGTTTTCGGCAGCGGGTGGAGATGTTTGGCGACCTGCTGCGGGCCGACGGCATTGAGACCGAAGTCCATAAGCTGCCGGAAGGTTACATTCAAAGGAGAAATCTGTTTGGAAGGGCGGCTGAATTCGACGCAGTGCTTTTACATAAGAAGTGTTTGAATCTGTTCGACGCTTATTGCCTGCGAAAAAAGGCACGAAAGATTATATATGACTTTGACGACGCTGTGATGTATAAAGCCAGCCGGCCTGAAAGTGAGCACACCTCACACATGCGATTATTCAGCAGAACAGTGAGATTGGCTGATTGCGTAATTGCCGGCAATGAGTACCTCGCGGCGCAAGCCCGCAGATTCAGTTCGAATGTGCATATCATTCCGACAGGACTTGCGGTTGATGACTATAAGACCAACGCGGTCAAGCCAAATGACGGGAAAGTCCGGCTGGTCTGGATAGGCAGCACGGCAACACTCAGATATCTTGAGCAGTTAAGACCTGTACTGGAAGAGGTCGGACGACGATTCGACCACGTAGTTTTGAGAATTATATGCGATTCGTTTTTTACGCTGGAGAATATGCCGGTCGAAGAGTGTCGCTGGTCGTTGGAAACTCAGGCGGCGGACCTGGCAACAAGTAACATCGGCTTAGCGCCGCTGCCGGACAATCGTTTCACCAGAGGCAAATGTGCTTATAAAATTTTACAATATATGGCTGCGGGACTGCCTACAATAGCATCGCCGGTCGAGGCCAACCGGCAATACATCGAAGATAGTGGGGCGGGCTTACTTGCTGAAAATGCCGACCAGTGGCTCGAAAACATTGACATGCTCGTCAGCGATGCCCGGCTGAGAAACAAAATGGCCGAGGCCGGGGCGGAATTCGTAAAGCAGTTCGACAGGTCTGTCCTGGGGGCAAAGCTCTCGTCCATTATCAAAGCCTACGTCGGCACTGATTAGCTGACAGCTTTAATCCTTCACTCGGAACATTCGCTCAAGACGGCTGATGTCTTTTAATCTTCCTCGCCTGAGTAATAAACCGCATACGTGTACCTTCATTGCGTCGAGGTCTGTGATATAGGTTTTGTGCTCAGTAATAACAAAGTTTGTCCGTTTGAAATCACCGTGGGTTATGCGGTTTTTATGCATGGTGGTCATAAGCTCGTGGATTTGCCGGCGGACGTCCTGTCTTCGCTCATCCGGCGTATCTGGATTGGTAAGAACCTCATCGAGATTAGGACCCTGGACGTACTCGGTTAATATGTAAGATGTCCACAGAATCGGCCCGATGTGTTTTTCAATATAGGCAAGTGGTTTTGGCGTATTGACACCCAGCATGGCCAGGCGATGACCATGCAGCCAGGAACGCTTGGCACGGCTTGTTCTGAAGCTTTGCCTGATTGAGTGCCACAGGCCTTTGTGATTGTACCGCTTTATGACAATGTCTTTACCCTTAATTGAAATGCGGACCAAAAAAGAAGTATTGCGTCGCTTCAGGACCTGCCCGGTCTCCATAAGAGCGTCAATCCTCGACAAAAAACTCTTCACGTCAAGATTTTCGTACAGGGTCCTGTTAAAAACCGCAACAAAGCTGTCTTTTTTAAATCGTATTTGACGTCCGCTTGTACGAAGCGTTTTTTTAAGCTGTCTGCCTATTTCCCTGTCGATGTGTTTATGCATGTGGTTCTCGACAGTTTCTCTGTCGTAGGGGTTGAACTTCCAGCCGCGTACATCCGCGTATTTATCCAGAAGCTGGGCCAGTTCATTCCGTTTTTCTTGCGGCACGTACCAGCTTAGTATCGCCAGTTGCCGTAAACTCTGCACTTTACCGACAGGGTGTGGTTCAAACTTCATGGTAGCTGTATCGAGACAGAATACCTTATCGCCGCCTACAAGAAAATTGCCAAGATGCAGGTCTTCTTGAAAAATACCTGCTTCGTTTAGTCGGGCCAGCTCGCCGAACAAAGGTAGTAAAACCTCGAGTTTTTTTTGTGCGGATTCAGCCTTGTGATAAAGTTCCAGTGCGGTAGCCGAGTTTTTTATACACTCAACGACAATCGCCCACTTGCCCTGTTCGGTCCGTCCGTAGAAATGCAGTTCCGGGCTGTTCAGACCTCTTTGTGCTAACCGGTCTATTTTTGACCACTCGTCAAGCAGTCGTAATTTGGCACGGAATTTCGTTTCGTAGATTTTGGCTATAACCTCTTTATCGTCGAGCTGCGCAGAATAAACGCGGCGCTTGCCCGGAATGTAACGCAAAAGTTTCGTGCATGTCAGAACACGGTCATCCTGCTGCGGAAAGACGCTTTTGAGATGAAGTTCAAAGGGCACTATAGCCATCTGCAGTGCGCCGCCAAAGTAAATCAGTGTCCTACGATAGCGATTCCGAGCCTCTCGGCCAGCGCTATTGTTTCGTTCTTATCGACGATTATTGTCTTTTCAGCCTCGACAACCAGGCACCTCGCTTTGTTGGCGGCCAGGGCTTCAATCGTATCGGGACCGACGCACGGCACGTCGAATCGCATATCCTGGTTTGGCTTTGCGGCTTTTATAAGCGTCCAGCCGCCGGCCGGACAAAGCTTTCCGGCACGTTCAATCATCTCGGCCGTGCCTTCAATCGCCTCGACGGCAATGACTTCTCTTTCCTTGACGGCCACGGCCTGGCCGATATCGAGCTGACCGAGCTGCTTGGCAATCGGCCAGCCAAATTCGATGTCGTTTTTGATTGACGCGGACGGCTGATGTTTTGTCAGCACGCCCTTAGCCGCAATATGTTCGGCGCAGTACATAATCGAATTCTCCAGAACAATCTTTCCGCTGGCCAATTCGTCTGCCAGAGCACAAAGGAGAGTATTGTTTCGCTTATCCTTCTTACGAAGCCGCCAGTACCATATTCGAAACGCCCGCCAGTCGGGCAGATACCTGAGGATTCTAAAGGGCGTATAGATTCGGGTCTTTCGGACCCTGCCGACCATTATCGCCCGGCTGACAGTGTGCTTTCGCAATTTCCGTATCCATGCACCCGGTCTTGCCAGCGGGACCTCATAGAATATATCAACCTCATCAGCCAACCCGTCAGATGTGCTGTCCGCAAGGCCGACACAAATGACCGTCAGTCCCGCCTTTTTGGCGCCCCGAGCCACCAGAAAGGGCAGCCTTCCCTGTCCTGCTATCAAGCCCAGTTTCTTTGAATCAGTCATGCCTGCCCGTGATAAGCAAATCCGCAAGACACTGCCATGGCGCCCTGAGATATCGGTCTTGAGTCACTTTTCCCGGCTTTGCTCAAGGGCCTCGCTCAATTGCCGCACCTTTTCCCTGAGCTCTTTTATGGTCTGTCGCATATCCGGAAGATATTGAATCATGCTGTATGCGCGTTTGCCGATGTTGGCGTCGATGGCCGGTGCGCCGAGGACCACCTTGTTATCTCCCACGTTGTTAATAACACCGGCCTGTGCGGCTATCATGACGTTGTTTCCAATATTGACGTGACCGACTATGCCGACCTGTCCGCCCACTACGCAATGATGTCCGAGATTCGTGGACCCTGCAATACCAACCTGCGCCACCAGCAGACAATGCGGCCCGATTTTGCTGCCGTGGCCTATCGTCACAAGGTCGCCTATCTTGGAATCCTGACTGATTATGGTGTCACCCAGTGTGCCGCGTTCGATGCCGCAGCATGCGCCAATCTCGACATCATCTTCTATGACAACGTTACCGACCTGCGGAATCTTGTGATGTACGCCTTTGTGGCTGGCGTATCCGAAGCCGTCTTCACCGATAACAGAATTTGCGTTGATTATGACACGTTTACCGAGTTTACAGCCGTCGTAGATTACAACGTTCGGGTACAAAATGCAGTCATTGCCGATTTCCACATCACGACCGATATAGCAGCCGGGGTAGATAACGGCGCCATTGCCGACTTTGGCGTTGTCGTCTATGACCACAAACTGATGAACATGACAATCGACACCAATCTTTGCGCTGTCTGAGATTTCGGCCCTGGAGCTGATACCGAGTTTCTTATGCTTACGGTGGCCGTGCAGCATCACCATTATCTGCATGAAGGCGTAGTAGGGGTCTTCGCATATAAGCAGTGGGACACTGGTAGTGGTGACCGCGTCTTTGCCGACGATTACCGCTGAAGCCTTTGTAGTGGCGAGTTCCTTCTCGTACTTATTATTGGCCAGGAAGCTGATGTCGCCTTCGCCGGCGCGGCTGAGTGTGCTCGCCGACTTTATGACTGTATTTGAATCACCTCGAATCTGCCCATCCACATATCCCGCCAGTTCGGCAAGTGTTCTTTCCGCCATAGTCGTCCACCTTAAAACTTTGGTCTATAACCATTTACAGGACACGCTTTCCATCCAGGATAAATCATTATATCAGAAAAGCCAAAGTGGTCAACCGCCCGGAGCGCCCATTGATTTGGCCCTTTAATCCGACCACCGTTCTATCCATGCTCCGCCTGCAACACGCCAACCCGATTTTTCATTGATATAAAACACCGCCAACTGTCCCGGTGTTATAGCTGACGCGCCTGTATCGAATTCAACCTCGATTTGTTTGTCTAAGCTGTGCACCGTTGCGGTTGAACCCTTGTCGTTGTAGCGGATTTTGACCTTCGCCCGCAACGGACTATCAGGCAGGTCCATCAACCGGTTGACGTCTGTTGCGATGAGTTTTTTGTGCATAACTTCTTCTTTCGGGCCTAAGGTAACCGTGTTGGTCTTGGCGTCGATGTGCACAACATAATACGGCTTGCCCATCGCGACACGAAGTCCGCGACGCTGGCCGATGGTGTAGCGGTGAATACCGTGATGTGTTCCCAGGATCTCGCCGGATGTGTCTATGATGTCACCGTCTTTGACAAGCTCCGGTGCGAGCTTCTCAAGCACTGCGATATAATCATCGTCGGGGATAAAGCATATTTCCTGCGACTCTTTGTGCTCCGCTGTGCCAAGCCCAAGTTGGCGCGACAGTCGTCGCGTTTGCTCCTTGGTGTAGTCGCCCATCGGCAGTATCAGATGCGCAAGTATTTTTCTGTCTATCATAGCCAGCGCATAAGACTGGTCTTTCTCGGTCGGGGCCTGGTATAATCCGAACCCGTCGGACGTTTCCTTGATTCGAGCGTAATGACCGGTGGAAAAATACTCCGCTCCTTCGTCTTTCGCAAACTGCCACAGCCTGCCGAACTTAATCAGGCGATTGCAAAATACACAGGGGTTCGGTGTTCGGCCTTGCCTGTACTCGCCGCAGAAATACTCCAGCACCTTCCGAAACTCCTTGCGCATGTCAAGCACGTGCAGTTTTATGCCGAGTGTTTCTGAAACTTCCCGAGCTTTGCCTTCGGCTGTATGGGACGCATCACAGGTAAGCATAAAAATACCTGTGACGTCATAGCCTTGCTCGAGCAAAACAGCCGCTGCGGCTGAACTGTCAACTCCGCCGCTGACTGCCACGAAGACTTTCCTCTTCAAGCCGCCCATTAGTCTTGCGGATAAATGATAATACGGTCGTGTATGAGCGTGACCAGGTCGCTTTTGCCGTCGCCCGTAACGTCGGCGACATCGAGGGCTCTTGGCTCGACGCTTGTCGCAGAGCGCTTATCGCCCTCACGATAGTTCTTTTCCTCAAAGACCTTAAATCGCATAGCGGGAACCGGCTTATATTCGGCGTCAAGCGCAAGGATTTCGATGTGATTACCCTTGTATTCGAGCATTACAATATCAACACGGCCGTCCGAGTTAATATCACCCGCCGTGAAAAGTCCGTAAATACCGTCCTTGATTTTGGTTTCGTAGCTGAACCGCTGTTCAAGATGTCTCACCGGATGTTCGACATTCGGGGGTGTTATAACCGCAAACTTCTCGCTGTCGAACAGCACAACGCTCTTTGTTCCGGTCCCGTTTACGGACTCATAGAGCATTTTTAGATGCGCCGCTGAGTTCCATTTACCAACATCAAGCTGCTTTTCAAAACGATAAGTCTTGTCCTGGTCGGGTGTGAGGACTTGAAGCTGGCCTTTTGAGCCGTCCAGCAAAACAATTGCCGGGTTGTCGGTCAGACCCAGACCTGACAGGTAAAACGCCGCTACTGCTGAAATGCTGTTTTCGGTGCTTTTGGCATTGTACTGGTCGAGCACCCGCCATATTCGTGAATCTTCGAATACAAGGCTTCGTGCGAAGTTGTTCTGGGCAACAAGCAGTTCCGCGCCCTCGGTTTTATCTATATCCGCAACGGCAATTGATGCCGGTGTTGCATCTTTAATCAGACTTGACTGGGCCCTGGACGAATCAACAAGCTCGAATCTGCCTTTTTCAACCTGGCGGGCAAAGAGCGGAGGCGGATTGTATTTGTCGAATATGAGCACGTCGAGTAAGCCGTCCCGGTCCGCATCCAGCACCCTTATTCCATCGGGATTGGACAGCAGCTTTTCGAGTTTTAATGCAGAACCGTTGCTGCGGTGCTCGAGCAGCTCGAGCTCCTCTTTGGCCAGCATTGTGTTATCGAGGTCGCTGTAAGAAGCGACATCATATAACACTCTCAACAATCTGACATCGTTAGTATCACGCGCAATGTAAACGCAGTCTATCCGTGAATCGGCATCGACATCCGCAAGGGCCATAGCCACGGGTTCATCGATAACATCGAGCGGTTTTGGAAACGTCAGCCGGTCACTTTCGAATCGGCTGATACCTATTATCTTCTCCTTAACGCTAAGTGCCGCAAGTTCCGTTTTCCCGTCGTTATCTATATCGGCGGCGCTCATGCCCGTTATATCTGAAAATGCCGGAAACCTCTTTGGTTCAGCCAGCCCGATATCCGCAAGCTGCCTGTAAAATATCAGTTCAGCCGCGCCCGGGTCGCTGATAACGATATCCGTCAGGCCGTCACCGTCGAAATCGCCTGCCGCCAAATCGCGCTTGCTGGCCCCTTCACCCGCCGGCAACGGATAGAAAAGAATGGGCCAGTCGCCCTCCGTATCTTGACCGGCCACAAGCTCGTAACAGAGTAAACGTCCGCTGACACTGTCAACCATCAACATCTCATCCGTGCCGGACTTGTCGATATCAAACAGCTCCATCGCCCACGGTGTTTCACAGAGAAATTGCTGTTGTGGTCCGAGCTGCCCGTTGGCCGAGCCGAAGCGAACAGAAATAGGCCGTTCCACCGTATCCGTCAACATGAGAAGGTCTTCAATATTATCACCGTCAAGGTCTGCGGCCTTGATGGCCTTGATTGCCGAAGTGGACGGATATTTTACGGGTTCGGCAAGCGTGCCGTCCGTCTTCTGGACAACCAGGTAGATAGTGTCCCTGGCGGCAAGGGCCAGGTCATCGAGACCGTCATTGTTGAAATCGGCACAAACCAGTGCATAAGGCGTGAGCAAGCCGTCGTCTATCGTTATTTTTTTGCGCATTCGCCAGCTCAGCTCGGTCTTGTCATCAACGGGGTTCTCCTGTGCTTTTTGCAGCACCACATATACCCCTTTCGGGTCGCCGTAATAAGCCAAATCAATCATGCCGTCGGAATTCAGGTCACCCACAATCAGGCTGTATATCCTCTCCGAAACGGGTAATGGTTGGCTGTCGAAACGGGTAGGGGGATTGATAGCGTTGACTTCAACGTCCTCCGGGGCGACGGTCACGTCCTGCTTAGCCGGGCCGATACCTTCTTTCTGAATAAATATTTCAATCTTTGCCCGGCGGTTATTGGCGGCGATAATGTCGTTTCGTCCGTCACCGTTGAGGTCGGCGACCCGCATCGCTCCTACGCCCCAGTCGAGCTTAATTACTTCCATTGGGCCGAAGCCGTAGTAGTCGCTCAAGTCATTGTAATCGGCTGTCTCGCCACTAATAGCCGATGCCATTGCCAACAAAGAGGCGAAAATTATGCTCTTTAATTGCACCGTAATATCTCCCAAAAAGCTCACCCGTAAAAAGATAAATATATATCCTCGGCGGACGGACATCAACGTTTTTATGTTGCCGGCGGGTAACTCGGCTTGCTACAGGCTGAAAGCTTCAGTGGAGCTTGCGCTCAATCGCTTTTAGGAGCTTCGGGTCGAGCTCGGCGCCAAGCTGCTGGGCGGTGGTAAGGTGCTCGTACGCCTGTTTATAGTTTTTGAGCCTATAGTAAGCATAGCCCAGGTTACGGTGAGCATCGGTCATTTGCGGCTGCAATTCAAGTGCCTTTTCATAGTATGGCGCCGCTTCTGCATACTTTTCAAGGTTTGAGTAGGCTGCACCGATGTTGTAATGGATTGTCGCGTTGTCCGGCTCTATCCGGGTATAGGCCTGGTACTGTTTGATTGCCCTGTAATAATCTTTCTGGGCGAAGTATGCGTTGCCGAGGTTCGCCATTGCAGCGAGCAGGTCCGGCTCAATCTTCAGTGCCTGCTGGTAGGACTGAATCTCGTTTTTAGGCATACCGAGTTTGTTATAGCAAAGGGCTATACCGAAATGGGCCGCAGCGTCGCTGCGGTTAATCCGCAAGGCCGCATTGTATTCTTCCAGGGCTCTATCGTACTCCTGACTTTGGAAGTAAGTGTCTCCTCGCCTGACGTATATATCCCCGCGGCCGGGGTCGATTGATGCGGCCTCTTTGAGCATCTGCTGCGCCTTTGCGTACATCCCCGTCTGGCCGTAGGTAATGGCAAGATTGATGTACGCGTCAACGTAATTAGGCTCAAGCCTGATAGCCTGTTCGTAGGCCCCCATCGCGTCATTCGTCCAGCCTTTTTGCGAGTAGGCACTGCCGAGATTATGATAGACCTTTCCGCCTGAAGGATTAATCTCGATGGCCCTGCGGTACTCGTAAATCGCGTCGTCGATGCGGTCTTTCCGCAGGTAGATATTGCCGAGATTCGCGCGGGATTCGGCAAGAGTCGGGTTTATTTCAACAGCAAGCTCCATTGCCCGCTGGGCCGCATCCAGATTATCCACGGCCAGATATACTGTCCCGAAGTTATTAAATAAACAGCCAAGCGTCTGAAGCTTGTTGAGGTTCTGCATGTAAAGACTTTGCTCATGACCCTCCGGCGTTTTGAATTCCCTTTTGTAGTACTCGTCGTCCGGGCAGGTTCCGCTGGTCGTCTCGACGTTGAATCGGACCCTGCCGTCTTCATATCTCACGAAGAAATGCCCCGGCGCAACTACACCGTACAGAGGCAAACCAAGCCGCTCGCCGAGCGCCAGGTACAGAATAGACAAACTCAGGCAGTAACCCCGCCTGTTGTCCATCACCGAATGCAGAAACAAATCGTTCGGGTCGGTGGCTTCTTTGACCGGCTGAAAGCCCAGCTCTTTGTGCAGATAATCATTCAGGACGTACACGGCCTTATAGCTGCCGGCAAGTCCCTTTTCGTTAATGCGGGCCTGTATCTCGTATGCCATCTCGTCGAGGGCAGTCTGATAGCGGCGGCCGTGGACCATGTCCGACCATTCTTCAGCCACGATTAGCGCCGCCGTGCCGATATCGATTTCGTCCGGCTCCAGGCGCAGCACCTGCTCAATGCTGCGGACATACAGACCGGGCGTGTTTTCGTTTGCAAGTGGGGCCCCGACCAGTCGGGGTAAAACCGCCGCCACGAGCCACAGGACCAGTCCCGCCGCAACTATTCTCCTTTTTGATAACGTATTCATTCGATAGTCTGTCCGATTTCGGCCGGCATTTGGGCAACTCGGCGTTTGAACAGGTCGATACGCATCCATCTTTTGCTTCTGAATCTCCATCTATTTGCAAAACTGACAAATATAATCTCGGCAAGTGCCGCCGTCCATGGCCCTAATTCGCCGAACTCTGGAAACAATACCGTAATCAAAAATCCGCCGAGACCCAGTACAAATATCGACGCTACCGTAGAAACACCTGCCAGCCACACGGTATCGCCCGCTCCGCGAAGGGCGCCGATGTATATTATCACCAGTGCGTCAAAGAACTGGAATACGGCGGCAAACAACAATATATTAACGCCCGCCGCTACGACCTTATCGTCCAGCGGCGCCCAGAACTTCATTATGGGGCCCCTGAACAGGAAAAAGCATGCCCCGATAAGCCCCATATAAACGATAGCTATTCGCACGCAAAGACTCGTCTGTTTCACGGCCAGCTCTTTTCGCCCGCTGCCGATGGACTTACCTACCGCCGCTGTCAGCGCCGTAGATATACCTACGATTGGCATGAACGAAACGTTCATACAGGAAAGGACCGCGCTTGTCGCCGCCAGCGGCTCCTTACCGAATCTGCCCACCAGCGCGAACAGAATCGTACCCCACAACGCCACGCCTACAGCCAGCGATATTCCCGCCGGAAACCCGATTTTGATGAGGTCTGAAATCCTCGGCAAATCGATTCCGAAACTCTTTCGGCTCTTGTACCGTTCGTTGACGGGGCCGAACATAAAGGCCGACATCCGTATCGCCGCGCCGACAGTCATCCCGATAAATGTTCCCCAGCCTGCGCCCGCGATGCCCATCCTCGGAAACCCGAAGTGGCCGAATATCAAAAGATAATTGCAGAAGACATTTACAATCTGCTCAACGATAGCCGCCCACATTGTAATTATCGGCCGGTGAATACCCATAAAGAACTGGCTGCTCGACCAGATGTAAACCGCCAAAAACTGACAGTACAGCATTATCCGCAGATAGGTGACTTCCAGTCCTATCACCGCCTCGGGCTGACCCATCATCCGAAATATCCAGCCCGCCGCAGGCCACATTATAAACAGGGAAACCACTGAATATACAAGGCCCATGTTTATAGCCTGCCAGCAGTAATTCGAGCAGTCACTGTACATCTTTCGGCCCAGTGATTGACTTACAAACGTATTAACGCTGGTCATTATCCCCAAAAGAAGGCTCGAAGGCAGAAATGAGACCATCACGGCAGGTAGTATGGCGGCCAGCTCTTCGGTGCCGAGTCTCGATACCATAAACCGGTCGATGAACTGCATGGCCGTAAACGAAATGTTCGTCACCACCATCGGCCCGGCAAGCCTGAGCATATATTTGAGCGATGCCTGCTCCTCGATGTTTTCCTGAATCTCTGTTGCTGTTGACTCGGTCATTGACGAAGTTTCTGTTATGTGGTTAGCCTTGCGATTTGCTCGGCTGAAACACCCTCTATCACGATTTCTTTAACGCTGCTTGTCAGGCCGGCTGCAATTCTGACGGCGGATTTCTTTATTGACAGCTTCTTTGCAAGTAATTCAGCCAGTGCGGCGTTGGCCTTGCCTTTTTCGGCGGGTGCTGCGACCTTTACTTTCAGCATACCGTCGAGCAATCCGGCGATGGCCGTCCTGCTGCTGCCCGGCACCACCTTGACTTTCATGACAACTGCGCTGCCGCTTTGCCGGATATTAAGCTTGCCCATAAAATAGGTACGGGGGTTTTTCTATTACCAAATTTAATACAGCCTCGAAATCACTCAAGGCCTTCACGCAAATTCGAGCCGATGGCCATCTGGACATATTTTTCTATTTGTTCCGCCAGTTCGCCCAGCGAAGCAATCTGGAAATCCTCATGATAGCTTGGTATCAGTTCGCCGCTGATTGCCTTTTTGAAGACCTTGATGCGTATGATGGAAGGCTGTTGGCCGGCCTTGGTAAAATCGTTGTCTTTATGCTCGGTCAGCTCCACCCGCCAGTCTTCACTTACGAAAACCAGACACTTACCAGTGTAAACCGCCGTCGGAAAATAATCCCTTAACTTCTCTATCGTTTCCATAAACTAACCCGCTGCGCCGATTAGCTGTTTTATACTCGATGCACCCTTGCGCCGGCAATAGTCTTCGATTCCATTGACAATTTTCGAAGCGCAGTCCGGGTTGATGAAGTTCCACGTCCCGACCGCTATAGCCGTCGCCCCGGCAAGAATAAACTCTATCGCGTCCGAGGCATTACGTATCCCGCCGCCGCCCAGTATCGGCACCTTTGCTTCTTTAGTCACCTCGTTATAAACCTTATTGACCATATAAACTGCTATAGGTTTTATAGCCGGACCCGACAGTCCCCCTGTCCGGTTAGCAAGCACCGGCCGTTGTTTTTCGATATCGATTACCATTGCCGTAAAAGTATTGACTAAGCTCAATGCATCAGCGCCGGCTTCGACGGCCGCACGCGCCGTGACACTTATATCAGTGACGTTTGGCGACAGCTTGACCATTAGAACTTTCTGTCCTGCGGCAGCCTTTACCGCCGAAGTAATCTCCTTGACCTGCACAGGGTCTATCCCGAATGTTATACCGCCTTTTTTGACGTTCGGGCAACTTATATTCAGTTCAAAGCCGGCTATAGCCTGCTCGCTGCTTAGTTTCTCCGTAACCGTAACGTATTGCTCGATGGTCTCACCCGCCACGTTGACGAAAACAGCCGGTTTGGTTTTTTGCAATAGCGGCAGTTTCTCTTCGATGAATTTATCCAGCCCTATATTCGCTAAGCCGATTGCGTTGAGCATACCCGAATCCGTCTCGACGATTCGCGGCACCGGATTACCCATTCGCGGTTTTGCCGTAATACTCTTGGTAATAAATCCGCCCAGGTCGTTTACATCTGTAAACTCAGCTAACTCATCCGCATAGCCGCACGTCCCCGACGCCGTGAACACCGGATTAGCCAGCCTCAGCCCCGCAAACTCAACCGAAATATCAACGTTACTTTTCATATCCCTTATGAGTTGTGTCTCGGCCTTGCTCGTTACAATCTGTGGCCGGTTTTTTCTATATGAAAGATTACTTCCCTGGCATCGAAGACCGGGCCGTCCTTGCAGCACAATTTGTATTCGGTCTGTCCGCCGTCGCCGGCCCTGCACTCGACCGCGCAGCTCTGACAGATACCAATCCCGCAGGCCATCCGTCGTTCCATACTTACCTGGCAGTCTATCTTTTTTTCG
>CAYSTP010000002.1:0-41021 GCA_964434085.1 uncultured Pirellulales bacterium | reverse complement strand
GGCATAGGCAGGGATTCAATTTTATCGGTTTGCTGCGGCTGTGTCTGTAATGTGTCGGGAGGTGTGGGTTGCTGGGCTGGATATGTCTGATACTGTCTGGAAACTACCGGTGGCCTTTGGTTTTGAGCGGTGAATCGCACCCTGAAGAAACTATAGACAAAGGCTATTGCTATCGCAACTATGCCGGCTAAAAGTATTAACTCAATCCTTAACAGCCTTGCCTTGTTTTTTTTGTCCCTGTCAGAACGTATATGGCCGTGGCTTTTGCCTGAGGCCCCGCGCACAGAGGCCTCAAGGGCGTCGAAAAATTCTTTGTCGTCGGTGGAAATGTCGTTTTGGGTTCCCATTTTGCGATTTTTCTCGAAATGGGGTCCCTTTTCAGATGGTGACGCGGCGTTTATTGCGGCAGGGTTGCTGTCAGTCTCATGCGGCTTCGGCAAATTGTTTTCGGGATTGTTATCTTGTTTACTGTCTGTCATTGTAAGGAGCCTTTGTATCTATATGGGTTCCCATTTTGCAAAACGGGGGCCCTATAATTTCGAACACACCTTTACCCGAAGGCAAGGTGGAGGGGTTCCCATTTTGCGAAAAAGCGCACAATGGGGTCCCAGCGCACTTGTCAGCCGTTGAAATACATACAGCAACACCCGTGCCAGAGGAGCGGCGTGAATAAATATGTGCGGTTTTCAAAGCCTTAACAGCGAAAAAGAATCAGCAATGAGCATCAACAAGGCAGGGAGATGTGTCAGTGGCGTCAGCCATACTGTGTAGAATCTATACGATTCGCCAGATTTTCTGACGATTGTGGTGGTGAAGATTACCGAGCTGTAACCGGCTCGGGCTCGATAGTCTCGTGTGCTTTATGTCGGAGTTTGTTCGGGGTATCTGCGATATTGTATTGCTTTACTTTGGCATACAGGGTGGCTCTGGTAATGCCTAACAGAGCCGCAGCTTTTGTTTTCTGCCATCCCGTTTCTCTCAAGGCCCGGGCGATGAGATGCCGTTCGGCTGCGGCGATGGAAAAGTCGTTGACCTGATTGCGGCTTGCTTCGCTTAAAGATGTGGCGTCTTCGGCTTGCTCAACCACGATGCTGCTTAAGCCGATTCTGTCTGTGTTTTCGAGCAGAATCGCCCGGTCGATAACATTCTTTAGCTCGCGTACATTTCCCGGCCAGTCGTGTTTTTCCAGGGCTTCGAGCGCCAGGGGCGTCAGAGATTTGATGCCTTTACTCTTTTGAGGCCAGACCATCGAGTTGTTGAGCAGGTATTCGGCAAGCAGCCGAATGTCCTGCTTTCGTCGTTCATGGCGTAAGGGCGACAATTTTATCGGACATATGTTCAGACGGTAATAAAGGTCCTGCCGGAATCTTTTTTCCTGTACTTCTCTGAGCAGATTGCGGTTGCTGGAAGTGACGATGGTGGCGTTGCAGGTGATTGCCTTTGTCCCTCCGACCTTTCTGAAGGTCTTTTCCTGCAGGATGCGAAGCAGCTTTGCCTGAAGCTCCAGAGGCATTTCTGATATTTCATCCAGAAAAACTGTGCCCTTTCCCGCCAGTTCCAGCAGGCCGGTCTTTTCTTTGTCCGCTCCGGTGAAAGAGCCCTTGACATGTCCGAAGAGCTCACTTTCGAGCAGAGTAGCCGTCAGCGCAGCGCAGTTGACAGCAACGAAAGGTTCGTCAGGACGCCTGATGCTGTGTATCGCTCGCGCTATGAGCTCCTTGCCGGTCCCGGTTTCACCGATGACCAGTATGGGGTTACATTGGCTTGAGCCCACTAAGCGCGTCATCTTCAGTGCATGCTGTATTGCGTCACTTTTTCCGGCCAGCGATGTTGAAGCAGCAAGCTCATCTATGAAGTACCGCAATTGCTTATTTGAAGGTTTCTCTTTGGCGGGACAATTGAGCAAGTCGCTAATAATTTTCTCAAGCCGGTCCGGTTCGGTTTTGCCGCAAAGGTAGCTGATTGCACCGGCCGAGACGAATTCCTGTTCCAAATAAGTTTGCTTGTCCTGAGCGCTGACAACCATAACCGGAATATTGAGATGATGATTATCGGTCGTATTTATGAAATGTCCGACATCAGCGGGCGTAAAAACATCGTCGAACAGGGCAAGGTCACAGCCGCAGCCAACTACGAGAGCAAACGCTTCTGCCGGGTCGTCGGCAATCAACAGTTTTTTTGCGAGTCGGCCTGCTATCTTCTGTAACCGGGGTTGTCTGCTTACGGCAAGGATGATGTTTAATGTCATGCGTGTCTGAGTCCTATTTTGCAAACAGAGGCAAAATGGGATGTAACCTTAGTAATTCCTTCCTTGTTGAACGCAACCCGCATAATAGGGATGTCCAATAAATCGACACAAGCAAAGGCTGACTTTAATTTTTTATGGGACGAGTTGTAAATGTCACCTCCTCTTGTGTTTTCAAAATACATTATATTTGTTTCGTTGCTTATCGGACCGGTTACTTGTCCATATAGTTAGACAAATGTATCGAGTTTTATAGGACCTGATGTTTTGACTGCTTTAAATACGCGGCATCGCGCGATTGTGATTATCGAAGCGCATTAGGTTTCCAGGGAATCGCATGTTCTCCATGCGGAAGAATCTTCTGGTCGGCCGGAATATTTGTTCGGCCAGGAAGCATCTTCAGGTTGGTGATTAGATTTTGTTACTTTGTTTAACTTCTGTTAATGCAAGGAGTTAACAGCGGTTCTGCAACAGAGAAAAGCTTCTCTGGCACGGCGGTTGCTCTTAAGTCTTAGGTGCTGTATTGCCAGGCGGTGAAAGTTATAAGGATTCGGATATGCAAATAACGACGGCCAGTGAAATTCAGATGGATTACATGAAGCTCCTTGTGGAGCAACTGAAGAATCAGAATCCACTTGAGCCGCTTGACAGTAATGATATGGCTTCACAGCTCACACAGTTCTCTCAGCTGCAGCAGCTGGAAGAGGCTAATACAAGCCTCGGTGCGCTCAACTCAAGTTTTGAGAGAATACTTGCAGCGACTAACCGCAGCTATGCAAATTCTCTTATCGGAAAGATAGTGACATTCTTTGCTGATGGCGAGCAGACGGGTCAATTGACTAAATTGAAAGGAGTGGTTGAATCAGCTTTCAATGACCCTGATACGGGTGAAACACTTTTAGGAGTTAAAGTCGGCGAGGGTGACGAGGTCGAGGATTACACTTTAAGTTTGGGTGCCGTTGTTCTTGTAGAAAATTGAAAATGGTCGGATTGGGTTTGGGCTGTTTAAGGAGAAACAGAAATGAGTTTCGCACTAAGCGCTGGGGTCACCGGGTTGCAGGCCCATCAAAAGATGCTCGATATCGCCGGGCACAATCTTGCAAATATCAATACCACCGCCTTTAAGGCCAGCCGGATAATCTTTTCGGAGCTTCTGGCTGAGACAGTAAAGAAAGCTTCTCAGCCGACGACGAACGTAGGCGGTACTAACCCGCAACAAATGGGCAGCGGAGTCGGGATTGCGGGTATTAGCCCGAACATGGCACAGGGCAACATTGTTAATACGGGCAACCCACTGGATTTGGCATTGGAAGGAGAGGGTTATTTTGTGGTCAATGACGGTGAACAGGACCTTTATACTCGTGCAGGGGCCTTCAGTGTTGATGCAGATACCTACCTTGTGGACCCTGCTACGGGTTATCGAGTTCAGAGGATAGGTTCGGTCGGCGAAACGGACGGATTCCAGATTGTCGGAGATAGTGATGTTCGTGTGCCGTACGATGTGGCTATGCCCGCCCGGGCCACTACCTCGATGACGGTAGCAGGTAACCTCAGTGCCGATGCGGTCCTGGATTCTCCTCAGGCCCAGAAAGTCGGCTCCAACACAATCTATACAACCTTAGGCGGTACATTGGCGACCGGAACCACGCTGATTGGTGATTTGGACCAGTTCAGCTCGAGCGCAGGAGCGTTCAACGGTGATATTACGATTGACGGTTACCTGCCCGAGGGCGGAGCGATGTTCAACCATACTTTCAGTATCGATGAAACCACCACGCTGCAGAACCTGATTGACGAACTTAACACCGTCAACTGCTTTGGGGCTTCAACGACAGGCGCCACAGCGTCTCTGGTAAACGGTCAGATTCGTGTTATGGATACGCAAACAGGCGCCAGCTATACTGATTTGGCCTTGTCTTATGCGGATACCGGAGGCGGCGATTCGACGCTGGAGACTCCCGCGTACTTTGAAATACTGACAATTGGCGGAGATGAAATCAAGAACGTCAACATAACGATTTTTGATTCGCTCGGCGGCAAGCATGCATTCAGCGGGGCGTTTGTCAGGACAGATACGACGAACGAATGGGACTTTCTGCTTTGCTCGGTTTCGGGCGACGTTGAAACGATAGATATGGATGAGCGGAGAGTCAACGGCATTGCCTTCGACACAAATGGAGCATTTGATAGTGTGACCGGCACGCCGGAATTCGGAATAACGTGGGGATATGACCCTGCAACCGAGCAAACCATTGAACTTGATATGGGCACAACAGGCAAATGGGACGGCCTGACGCAGTTTTCAGGCAATTCCACCGCCGTTGCCAAAGAGCAAGACGGCTATGAATCCGGCAAGCTCAGTTCTGTATCGGTTGATTCCGCTGGCGTTCTAATAGGGGCTTTTTCAAATGGTATCAAAAAGAACCTGGCTGTTTTGCAGATAGCTTTGTTCCAGAACCCGCAAGGTATGGAGAATATCGGTAACGGTTACTATATACCCTCGGCTAACTCCGGCAGTGCAGTTGCTACTCAGGCGCTGATAGGTGGCGCCGGCACCATTCATGGCGGCTCGCTTGAGAAGTCGAATGCCGATGTTGCAGGAGAATTCGTCAACATGATTCAGGCCCAAAGCGGTTTCCAGGCCAACGCAAGGACTATCAAGGTGGCCAACGACATTCTCAGCGAGCTGTCGAACCTGATAAGATAATAAGGGGGCCCCCAAACGCGATAAGTAGCGTTTGGGGAACCCAAGTAAAATGGAATAATATGCCTGCCATTTGCGCGACAATAGGTGACTTCTTTGTTCTGGCTTTGACTCCGGCGGAGCGGTGGCGAGCAGCAAGGCGGCTCGACAATGCCCTTACAACGCACCAATGGATATATATAGTCGGTGCGGTCGCGCTGTTGGTATTAGTTGTGACATACGTGCTTTTCTTTTTCAAGCGCAAGGCCAGACGCGAAGAAGACAGTGGTGACAATTTTGTCGAGCAGGCACACAGAAGGGGACTCAGCGAGCGAGAGATTCGCATTCTCCTTTACGTGGTGAAGCTGGCGGGTCTTAAAGACCACAGCACCATATTCACGATGAGAAAGGCATTTGACCTCGGTGCACAGAAGCTGGTCCGGGAAGCGCCTTCGTCCGGTATGAACGCCGAGCGCATAAAGCAGTTGACAAAAGAGCTGAACTGGCTTCGAGAAAAACTCGGGTTTCAGGAACGTTTCGATTCCGCCGGTGGTGCGGCACCGAGGTCCAAACCGGACAGCAGGACAATACCGGAGGGTAAGACTATCTATATTACGCGGCGAACAAATCGAGACGTGGATGATATTGAGGCGATAGTAGTCAGGAACTCAGATGAGGGGATTGTCGTCAAACTGCCCATGGAAGTAAACAGCCCGCCGAATGAGCAATGGCAGGTGCGATACTTTTATGGTGCGTCGGTGTGGGAGTTTGACGTCTCCGTAATCAGCAATGACGGGGACATTTTGGTTTTAGGACACAGTGATGATATTCGCTTTATCAATCGGCGGCGTTTTCTGCGTGTGCCGGTTAATAGGAAGGCATACATAGCGTCGTTTCCTTTCGAAAAGCAGATTTTTGCCGACAGCGCCGCAGGTTCGTTACCACAGGCCGGCGCGTTTGAGTCGCGGCTCGCGCTGCCGCAGTTTACACCAGCGGTTTTGACGGAATTGGCCGGGCCGGGTTTGAGGATTGAGTCGTCGCTGGAACTGAAAATAGGCCAGCGGGTCGCCGTAGTATTTGAACTTGAATCACAGCAGAAGCACGAAGTGCATCGCGACCAACCACCCGACGAGCCGGCAGTCAGGATAGCAGAAGGTATCGGTGAAGTCAGGCATGTTAAGGTGATTGAAAACGGGTTTTCAATTGCTGTTGAGCTGACGGGCCTGAGCGACGCCGATATCAATGGGCTAACTCGCGCGACAAATGTTGCAGCGGTGGAAGCTAATGGACACGATGGCAGGCAGGAACAGACATCGAAGCAGAGCGCAGAGGCTGCCATGACAGTATAAGGGCTCCCCAAACGCAAAATGTCGCGTTTGAGGGACCCGCAGGGAGTTCCGAATGTCGATAGATATAAACTCACAGGTCACATCCAGCGTAACTTCGCTGGAGCAAGAGTTCAACGCGGTCGCACATAACCTTGCCAACGTCAACACTGTGGGCTATAAGCGCATAGTGACTTCTTTTTCAAAGGCACTCGAGGCTCAGCAGAGCGGTGCTGCTGTGGACAGCAGCGAGGCCGAGCTGAATCTATCTCTTGATTTTTCTCAGGGCCTTAGCTTCATAGAAACAGGGCGGTCGCTCGATGCAGCTCTTTATGGAAAGGGCTTTTTCGTAGTTGAAACGCCGGAGGGACCTCTGTACACGAGAAACGGCAGCTTCAAGGTCAACCAGAACGGGCAAATTGTAGATTCAATCGGCAGGGTGATTGCAGGCGAGGCTGGTCCTGTTACTATTGGAGCTGATACCCCTATCTCGCAGGTCAACATTTCAAATGACGGTACGGTCAGCGCCAATGGACAGGAGCTTGGGAAATTCAGGCTCGTTGATTTTGGCGAGGGCGAAGGCGAGATTCTTCCGACCGGCAACAGTTGCTTTAAGGCGCCCGAAGACGTTGAGCCGAGGAAAGCAGAGGATGTTACTGTGCGGCAGGGATACCTTGAGTCTTCAAATGTCAAGATGGTGGATGAATTAGTAAGTATGATTACGGTCTCGCGGCTTTATGAGGCTAATATGAAGTTCATAACAGCCAATAAAGAGGCTTCGAACAGTCTTATGAACGTGGCGATGGGCTGATGGCGAAATAGTAAGGAGTATCGAGTTATGCTAAGGGCATTTTCAACAGCGGCGACGGGCATGACGGCACAACAGATGAATATTGACATCATTGCCAATAATCTCGCCAATATCAACACGAATGGTTTCAAGCGCAGCCAGATAGACTTCCAGGATTTGCTTTATGTAAAGCTTAAAGAATCCGGCGCGGAGGTGGTTGCAGGCCTTACCTCGCCCAGCGGTCTTGAGATTGGCAGCGGCGTCCGGGCGGCCTCGACTGTGAAAGTCTATACTTCCGGCGAGCTGCAGAACACCAACCGCCCGCTTGATATAGCGATTACCGGCGGGGGGTTCCTGCAGGTCAGCATGCCGGACGGCGGTACGAAGTATACACGAGACGGAGCGCTTACGATTAACGCAAACGGCAACCTGGTCACCGGCACGGGTTTTCTTCTTGAGCCTGCAATATCTATCCCGACCGATGCGGTGACAATCGATATAGGCAAGGACGGCACAGTTAATGTCACCAATTCTACGGGTACCACTTCTGTGGCAGGGACAATTCAATTGGCTCGTTTTCTGAACCCGGCGGGCCTGAGCAGTGAGGGAGACAACCTTCTTGCCGAGACCGAGGCCAGCGGAACACCGGTCACCGGCACGCCGGGGCAGAACGGTTTCGGCTCAATTCAGTCGGGCTTTCTCGAAAAATCAAACGTACAGATGGTGATGGAGCTGGTAAATCTGATTACGGCTCAAAGGGCCTACGAGATTAACTCCCGGGCAATAAAAGCCGGGGACGATATGCTTAGAACTGCTAATGAAATTGCCAGATAACTATTATGAAGACTAAGCGGAAAATCAGGATTTTGGGATTGATTCTGTTTGTAGTACTGAATGCGGTTTCCAATGCCGAAGGGGCCCCCGAACCTCTGTTGAGGATATATCTTCCCAGACAAGCACGGGTGGCAGACCAGAAGGTTACACTCGGTGATGTAACCGTTGTCAGGGGTCAATCAGACGTTATTGAAAAGGCCGAGGCAATCAATCTTGGCAGGCTGTCCGCGCCGTCGCAGGAGATGGTTATAAGCAGGGCCATGATACTCGGCAGACTTACAGGCAGTGGGTTTGAGGCCGCCGATATTGAAATCACCGGAGCCCAAAAGGTCGTAGTTGCTCAGCGCAGACAAATAATCCGGGCGGACAAAATCACAGAAGAGGCTGAGTCCTTCCTTAAAAAGAACTTTCCGGACAAGTCAGTCTGTCGGCATGAGACGATTGGCAGTGTCGACGATTTTGTCCTGCCGGTCGAGGCAAAAATAATCGATTTGCAGCCGAGCCTGGCTGCAGGCGGCTCTCGCAACAGGATGAAGGTAAATATTGCGATTATTGCCGACGGCACAAACGCGGGTGTACGCGAAGTTGGATTTCGTCTGAATTACTTCTGCCGGCAGGCTGTTGCGCTGAGGGACATAGCACCGGGCGAAATCATCACCAAAGACAATGTCGAGGTCACGCAGAAGATTTCATCCGTAGCAGAGCCGTTGGATTGGCAGGTGCCGTACGGGATGGCGGCCAGGCGGCCTATCGCAGCAAACAGCCTGGTTACGCCGGGGATGGTTGGACCGGTGCAGCGAGAGGTCCTGGTCAAAAGGAACAGGCATGTGGCGGTGGTTTTTGAGCGGCCTGGCTTGTCTCTCACCGCGGTCGGCAAAGCGATGGAGGACGGCAGGGAGGGTGATTACATAAAGGTGCGGATGCAAATAAAGGATACACCCCGAATAATCTATGCAAAAGTGAAAAACAACGGAACCGTCGAACCGCTGATGTAAGGGATGTGACTATGAGAACAAAAGTAATTTGTCTGCTGGTTGGAGCCATAGTATTTTCGTCTGTCTTTTCAGCCCAGGCTGGGTCAATCTGGGCGCGAAGAGACAAGAAGATGAAGGATATGTACGCCGATGACGTTGCCCGTAATATCGGTGACATACTGACTATCAAGATAGACGAAGACAGCACGGTTGACAACAAGGCCACAAGAACACTCGAAAAGAAGACCAAGAGGAACCAGCAATTCAGCGGCGAAGTTGGAATCGACCATATTATACCGAATGTACCGGCAGTAACTTTCGGAATAGGTGACGAATACACGAACAATCTTGACGGCAAGGCGGACTATAAGGACGAACGAAGCTTTGTGGACTACATCACAGTTGTAGTTGTTGATGTTATGCCTAACGGCAATCTGGTGGTGGCGGGCGAGCGCGAACGAGAGATTGCAGGCGACATCCAGACGATTGAGGCCAGCGGTATAGTCCGCACGGAGGACATCTCGTTTGGTAATATTGTGGAAAGCAGGCGTGTTGGGAACTTCCATCTTGTGACCAAGAACGACGGCCATTCGGCGCCATTTACCAGGCCTAACTGGCTTGGCAGATTCTTCGACAAAATCTGGCTGTTCTAAACATCGCGATATAAACCTGTTGGGAAGCAATAGTTATGAAAAGAGTGTTGACAGCTTCGATTCTGGTTGTGGCCTGTATGATAGCGGCGCATGGCCAGCGGATAAAAGACATTGTTGATATTCAGGGTGTTCGTGGGAACCCGCTGACGGGTATAGGCCTGGTGGTGGGCCTTGCCGATACGGGGGATTCTACATTGCCGTCGCAGCAGATACTTGCCAAGATTTTCAGAGATTCGGGTGTTGTGCTTTCACCTGACGAACTTAAAGGCGGCAACGTCGCGGTTGTAATGGTAACGACCGAATTAGGTCCCTTTGCTCGCCAAGGCAGCAGCCTTGATGTTGATGTTTCGTCAGTCGGAGACGCCGAAAGTCTAAAGGGTGGGATACTTTTACCCACACCTTTGAAAGGACTCGATGGTCCGGGACTGGATGGGCAGGTTTATGCCGTTGCCCAGGGGCCGATATCAATCAGCGGCTGGACCGCGTCGGGTGACCAGGGCTCTATCAGTAAAAACCATCAGACGGTGGGACGGATACCGAACGGCGCGACAGTAGAGCGAGAAGAACTTGCCAGCTTCGTCGAATATCTTTCGGGCCGTAGGTATGTAACTTTGAATCTTCGTAACAGTGATTTCTCAACGGCCCAGCGCATCAGACTTGCCATAAACAGGGTCTATCCGTCAAGTACAGTCGTGCTTGATGCGGGTACGGTGAAGGTTCAGGTGCCGGATGAAACTGGAGATGATGAAATAGCGGGCTTTATAGATGCTGCAACAAGCCCCGATGTGGTTGTTGATGCACCGGCTGTGGTTGTGATTAACGAGCGCACCGGAACAATCGTGGTTGGTGAAAACGTGGGCATATCGGAAGTGGCAATATCTCAGGGCAGTCTCGTAGTAAAGGTTTCAGAAACTGCCAACGTGTCCCAGCCGACGGCGCCTTTTTCAGATGCGGGCCAGACGGTAACCGTTCCCGAGACCCTCATAGGCATAGATGAGGAACAGGGTTATCTGATTCCGGTGCCGCGTGTGGTGACGGTTTCCGAGCTGGCTAATTCATTAAACGCTATCGGTGCTACACCGACCGATTTGATAGCTATATTCAATGCACTGAAAAAAGCAGGTGCGCTGCAGGCCAAGCTCGAAATCATGTAGGAGTTGCCTATGGATATCAGCAATACAATACTGACCGAACCGGTTTTGCCGCCTGAGATTCTGCCGCACGTTAAAGGTATCGAAAACGCCCCTCTGCAGGACCCCTCACGGGGGGATGAGCAGAAGAAAAAGCTGGCTGAGGATTTTGAATCGCTTCTTATCGGCAAACTGCTGGACCAGATGAGCAATACCATTGGTGACTGGGGCGAGGAGCATGACCAGGCGTTCGGCCAGGTTAAGGGCATTTTAAATTTGTATCTTTCTCAGTACATAGGAAGCAACGGCGGATTCGGGCTGGCCAAGCAAATTTACGAATCGCTTTCTCAGATGGAACAAAAGGACAATGGTCAGTTAGAAACGGTTGATAAGCAGATATGAACACTACGACGACAGAGCTGACAGAAAGAGTAGATGAATTGCTTTTGGTTCTGCAAAAGGACCTTGTGCATATTGAGCGCAGTATCGAAAAGCTCAGTGAACTGCGTGAGCTGGTAATCAGGCGCGACGATTCGGGCCTAAACCGTTTGCTTGAGCAGATACAGTCACAATCCCGGGAATATATTGAAAATCAGAAATTGCGGGAGCAGTTAAGGCGGCAAATTGCCCGGATTCTTGGCTGGCCTGTTGACGAGGTAAGGCTTGGCAGATTGCAGCAAACTGTGTCGGCTGAGCAGGCGATACATGTGGGACAAGTACGAAGGCGGCTGCAGGATGTGATTTCGAGACTGCAGAATGAGCACGCAGGTACTGTAATGCTGCTGGCTGACCTGGCGCGTTTTAACAATATGCTGTTGAATACAATTCTTGAAACCGGACAGGCATGCGGTATTACCTATGATGCGCGCGGCGGCACGAGCAGGGGCGGTGAAATCGCTTTTGTGAATTTGCAGTTTTAAAAGAATCGAGGCAAGGGAATGTCCAATCTTTCCATAGGCATAAGCGGGCTTCAGGCGGCTCAGAAGGCGCTCGATATAATCGGCAACAATCTTGCCAATGCGGCCACGCCGGGCTATCACCGGCAGCGAATCAATTTTACACCCGCTTACAGCACCGTCAGGCAGTCGGCGATTATCGGCGGCGGGGTCAAATCCTCGAGTATTACGCGCATGGTTGATAACCTGCTGGAGAAGGAACTTCTTCGCCAAGGCTCGTCGCTAGCGCAGGTATCGCAGGAATATGACACACTACAGACGGTTGAGACCGCTTTGGGCGAACTATCCGGCAGTGGCGGTCTGAATGAGGCGATTGACAATCTGTTCAATGCATTCGCCGACCTGACTAATCATACCGATGAGATTGTCTGGCAGAGACAGGTTGTTACCAGCGCAGAGACTCTGGCCACTAAATTCCGTACACTCGGCTCATTTCTTGGTGAACTTGACGCCCAGATACAGTTGGAAGCGGAGAACTATGTAGAGCAGGCCAATGCTATTATCAATCAAATCGCCAGGCTTAACGATGATATCGAGAAGATGGAGCTTCAGGGTACTAAGGCCAACAATCTGCGCGACGAGAGAGACCAGCTGATAACCGAGCTTTCGGAGATTATCGGGGTCAGTGTGTTCGAGCGTGACAACGGGGTAGTTGATGTGGAGGCGGGAGGTATCGCGGTTGTTATTGCAACGAGAGCAACCGAGCTTGAAACCGGGATAATGGACGACGGTAGTCTGGGGCTCACTGTAAAAGGTGCGCTCAACTATACTAAATACGTCAGCGGCGGCAAACTTGCAGGGCTGATGAATCTGAAGAACACGGTTTTTGCCGACGTAGCTCAGGATCTCGATGACCTTGCATTGGCTCTCATCCGCCAGGTCAATAGTTTCCAGGTCCAGGGCATGGGTTCGCACGGCTCGTTTACGGGGCTTGACGGCTGGCCGCTGACGGATGAGGTGCTCGCTAACTTCGAGCCTCCCATCACCGACGGCAAGGTATATATAAGAGTCACCGACACAGCAACGGATACAATAAGCAGACATGAAATAGACCTTGCCACTATAGTCCCTGCCGACCCACTTGTGGGTTTGACCGTATCAGACGTTGCTAATGAGATTAACGCGATTACGGGTCTGAACTGCTGGTATGACGCACTTGGTCTGCATATCGAGCAGTCGGCTGCCAATTATAAATTCGACTTCCTTCCTGCTGTTCTGCCGACACCAACCGCAAGCAGTTTGAGCGGCGGAACCGTACCGACCATCACGGTATCCGGTATCTACACCGGCTCTCAGAACGACACCTTTAGTTTCGAGGTGTCCGGAGCGGGTATTGTAGGTAATGATACTTTGACTCTTACGGTGAGAAACGGGGCAGGGCAGGTCATTAAGACCCTGAACATCGGCCAAGGTTATGCGGCAGGCGACAAACTTTCCATCGGCAACGGAATCGATATATCGGTCGGCGTCGGAGACTTCGGGGCAACCGACAGTTTTCAAGTCGCTGCTTTTGCAAGTACGGACACTTCCGGGTTGCTTGCGGCTTTGGGGGTGAACTGCTTTTTCAGCGGCAGCGGTGCGCTGAATATAGCGGTACGCTCGCAAATCACCGAGGACCCTACACGCGTGGCCACGTCTCTGGGAGCGGATGGTACGGATAATTACAATGCTCTGCGAATGAGCCAGTTGAAAGATGAACCTATCAGCAGCCTTGACAATATGTCGATAGGCACCTTCCACCGTAAGCTGGTGACTGATGTCGGCCAGCAGTTGTCGATAAGGCAGATGCGTGAAGATAATCTGATGGTGATTGTGCAGAATCTGACTAATCAGCGAGATGACATCAGCGGTGTTGACATCAACGAAGAGGCGGCGCAACTTTTGATATTCGAGCAGATGTTTCAGTCGATGGCGAAGTACCTGAGCACGGTTCAGTCCACTATGGAAAGTCTTATGACGATAATGTGATAAATAGACGGGGCCACAAATGGGTGGAACACTTAGCAGTCTGTACAACAATGTGAGTTTCGGGTTGAGCCTGAATGCTCGTGAGATACTCAGACTTCAGGAACAGGTCACGACGGGTTCGCGTATCAATCGGGCCAGCGATGCGCCTTCGGCTGCTTATCGTGTGCTGAATCTCAGTTCGCAGCAAAGGTCCATCGCAAACTACCTCGATAATCTGTCGGAGGTGTCGGACGTTCTGGAATACGCCAGTATCGCCATCGATGATATCAAGAGCGCACTGGCCGAAGCCAAGAAACTTCTTGGTGATGTAACAGGCGGGACCGGAGGCGGCGTCAGCTTGAATGTTACAGTTGAGGGTATAAACGATGCCCTGGACAGGATAGTTGCGGCGGCGAACTCGAAACACAGCGGCAAATATATCTTCGCGGGCTCGAATACTTCGACCGCTCCTTACGCGGTTACGAGAGTTGACGGCAGGATAACGTCTGTGACCTACCAGGGCAGTGATTTGAGGCGTGATGTTGAGGTGGCGCCAGGAGTTGATGCTTCGGCTTTTTATTCCGGAGATGAGCTGTTTCGGTCGGATGTGAGGTCCGAGCCGGTTTTCAGCGGAGACTGCGGCGCTGCAGCGGGGACCGGGACCAGCAGTGTTCGCGGAGACGTATGGCTGACGGTTACGCATGACGGCAGCAATTATCGAATATCAATCGACGGCGGTCTTACGGACGTTGTGGTGCCCCCCGGTGGCAACGCCAACCAGATGGTCACGGACTCGCGGACAGGCCAGGTACTTTACGTGGACACGACCGGCATAAACACCACCGGCACTGAGTGGGTGCGAGTGCCCGGTACATATGATGTTTTCAACGCGCTGATTACCCTGCGGGACCGACTTGCCACCGAGGGGCTGACTACAGCCGATATGGAAGAACTGCGGGCCAACGCCTTTGCCGCTATCGATGAGCTGAACGGTGTTTTGATTCAAAAATCGGTGATGGTCGGCGCCAAAATCGGGTTTCTGGAAGAGCTCAAGGGCAATCTTGAGACCCTGCAATACAGCACTGAGGATGAAAAGGCCCGGGTTGAGCAGGCGGATATTGCCCAGCTTGCTATAGACCTTTCGAGGCGTGAGATTCTCTACCAGATGTCGCTTTCCATGGCCGGCAAGCTGCTGAACGTCTCGCTGCTGGATTACCTGTAATCAGGCCTAGGGGGAGAGGGTATTTCCCCGGCTCAGAGACATCTATGTTTGATAATTATACGCCGTCGGCATTTAGTCTGTCTAAATGGGGCCGCAAGTGCCGGTTTTTGCGAGCGGCACGGGATTTGCATATTCGCCTGTGAGTATTAGTGCGCAGATAGTTCAGGTGGACTCCCCAAGCGCAACCTATCGCGTTTGAGGGGCCCCAAGCTGTTTTCGTGGGCTATCTCGGGTTTCTTGATGAAACAGGGAGCAAAACCCATGGGAAATAAGGAAAAATACGAAAAAGCCATGGCCCTGACCGAGGCAGGCAGACATGAAGAGGCTTTATCCTGTGTCATAGAGTACCTGCGGGCAGTACCGGAGGATGTCGAGGCATTAAATGACGCCGGCGCCTTATTGCATTGTCTGGGTCGGTCTGGCCAGGCCATAGATTACCTGCTGAGGGCGCGACAGTTCGGGGGCGACAGCCCACAGATTCTGATGAATCTGATTGAGGTTTATATCGCGGCGGGAAAGGCGGGCGAAGCCGAAGCTTTGTTTGACCAGGCCCAAGAAGCAGGGATTCTGAACCCCGAGTTGTTGAACCGTACTGCAAAACTGTTCCTGGACCAGGGCAGCCAGGCCGGCGCTGTTGAAGTTCTGCTGCGGTCGATGGATTGCTGGCCCGGCCAGGAGATACTTGAACACATGCTGACAGTGATAAAAAGCAAGAGGCCGAGAATCGCCTTTTTCTGCGGCGCTGACGGCAGTACGTTTCTCGACCCTGTTTGCGATTATATCAGGAATAGATTTGAAATACGCCATTTTACCGGACGTACGAAAGACGAACTGTACGAATTGATGCAGTGGTCGGATATAAGCTGGTTCGAGTGGTGCACCGACCTTGCGGTTATAGGTTCCAACGGACCTAAGGTGTGCAAAACGATTGTCCGGCTTCATCGTTATGAGGCTTATACGGATATTCCCAGACAGGTTAATTGGACCAATGTGGATGTGCTTGTAACGGTCGGCAACAGCTTTGTGATGAAGGCCTTGTTAAATGCGACCGGTCAAATCAGTCCATCAACTTCAATAGTGACGATACCGAACGGAGTGGACCTGGATGCAATGGAATTTGTGGAGCGGCCGCGTGGAAAGAATATTGCCTTCGTGGGCAATCTGCGGATGGTCAAAAACCTGCCATTTCTATTGCAGTGCATGCAGAAGCTTCATTGTATCGACCCTGAATATCGGCTCTTTGTTGCAGGTGCGTTCCAGGACGGTGCGCTCGAGCAGTATATGCGCCACATGATAAATCAGACGCGACTTACTGGTATAGTGCTGTTTGACGGCTGGCAGGCGGACGTAAATAACTGGCTGGCGGACAAACACTATATAGTTTCAAGCAGTATCATCGAAAGTCAGGGGATGGGGGTAATGCAGGGTATGGCTTCGGGTCTTAAACCGGTGATACATAATTTCCCGGGCGCCTGTGAGATTTACCCTGATGAGTTTCTTTTTAATACTTTCGAGCAGTTCTGCGAACAGATTCAGTCCGGGCGGTACGAGCCTGCGCGATATCGGCAGTTTGTTGAGCAGAACTACTCTCAAAAACAGCAACTGTCAAAAATCAATGAGCTTTTGATTGGGTTGGAAACCCAAATAGATTCGCAACGACAGGACGAAATTGCTTCAGTTAATTAGATAGTTGCGCGTGAGAAATTTGATGAACCATTCTTACGACAAAAACAGCGGACCGCTTGTTACGGCACTGATACCTACGTACAACCGGCCGTATTATCTATCTGTTGCCATAGAAAGTGTTGTTCGTCAGGACTACGAGAATCTGGAAATCTTTGTGATGAATGACGGAGGGCAGGATGTCACCGATGTAGTCGAGTCTTTTGGTGACCCAAGAATTATCTTCATAAACGGCGAAGAAAATCGAGGTCTGCCTTACCGTCTCAATGAAGCACTTGCCAAAGCACAGGGAAAGTACGTTTGCTATCTCGGTGACGACGATTTATTCTATCGGCATCATGTCAGCACGCTGGTTGATGTTCTGGAAAATAAAACCGATTGCCACGTCGCATACAGCGATTTGTACAAGACTTACTGTCGAGTCAACGCCGACGGCAGTCGAACCGTTCTAAGTAAAATCGTGGAAGTCAGCCGGGACTTCGACCGCTTTTTCATGTTTTATTTCAATCACGCTCTGCATGTAAGCCTGATGCATCGGCGGGACCTTCTGGACAGAGCCGGGCCTTACAACGAAAATCTTAATGTACTTATCGACTGGGACCTTACCAAGCGTCTGGTTTTCTACAGTGATTTTCATCATATACATGATATTACAGGCGAATTCTATGCATCAATGGGTGAGTCGGACCGGATAAGCGTCCAAAGGCGAAAAGATAAAAAGGATTACACGCGTAATGTTATGGCGATTCGCACGACCCGGCCGCCAAAACCCTGGCCGAAAGTGGATGACATGTCGGTGATATTTACGGCGGACAGATTCGACCAGCAGGCCGGTAATACGTTGGGACTTATCTGGAGACACACGTTCTATCCTTATGAAGTTTATTTGCCGGTACCTTGGCGGGACTTTGCCGCTATCAATACCGAAATGCCGAACCTGGTCAACGTTCCACTGCGGCGGGGCTGTTCGGCGGATGAGCAGGTTGATGCTTGCTTGGCGGTTTGTCAGGGTGATTATGTTACGATTGTGCCGCGTGGATATCCGATTTGTGAGATGTGGATGGAAGACCCGCTTTATGCCCTTCTTAACGGCGCCGCCGACAGGCCGGGCCTGGAGCTGGAGCTATCGGGCGATAAACTCTGGGCTGCGGTTGTCCGCAAGGAAGTTCTCATGCAGGCGCGACGGCAGTTTGCACATCTGCCGGTGCGCGAATCACTAAAGCGTGCAGGTATCAACCTGGAACGGCTCAAGCCCGACGATATTTCTTTTCAGTTCGATGAGCTGTACAACGAAGCACGCGACAATGAAGAAAACGGCAATTGGGCAACCGCCGCCCAAATTTATGAGTACATCGCCGACAACCACAAAAACGAGGTGTGGATGAAGGGGCTTGCGGCGCGCAGTTTCTACAAGGCCGGCGAATTTAAGCGGGCCCTGGAGTATAGTCACCAGGTTAATGAAGAGAGGCCGACTGTAGATACACTGCTGACCGAGGCGAAGATTTGCCGTGCGCGCAATGAGTTTAATACGGCTATAAGTTTGTTGGAGCAGGCGGAAGAAATACTTGAAGGAAGGCAACTGCAATGGATGTGATGAGTGAAGCTGACCAGGATCAGGCCCGACAACATTATGAAGCTCTCAAAGAACTGGGGGATTGCTATACGTCGAGCGGTAATTATGAAGGGGCGAAGCGCTGCTATGAGAAGGCATCAACCCTTGGGCCGGATGAGCCGGGGCCGTATGTTGGGCTTGGGGTTATAGCCTTTCAGAACGGTCTTTTGGATGATGCCGAAATTGCGTTTCGTGTCGCGTGCCGGCTGGACGGCAGGTGCGCCGAAGGCTGGTCCGGGCGGGCTATGGTCGAGCAAAAAAGAGATAACTGCGAAAAGGCTTTTGAACTCTACCTTAAATGTCTTGAACTCGACACGGACAACCTGACGGCGCTGCTGGGGCTGTTCCAGACGAGCTGTCGAATGGGTTCGTTCGAAAAGGTGATTCACTACCTCGAAGTGTATCTCGAGATGCATCCTGCGGATACTTCGGTAATGTTTGCGCTCGCAGCGCTGTATATGAGAGACGGACAATTCGAAAAATCAAAGCAGATACTTTTGGATATGCTGGCACTGGACCCGACGAATAAAGACGCGGCCAATCTTCTCGAAGAAGTGGAGCATAATCAAGCCAGTGCAATTGCCCAGGGTGTAAGCGCGACATGAAAAACACCGATACAGCTATCTCAAACGAGGTGCAGTTCAAATCGGCGGTTGATGAACTCGAAGAGCTGCTGAGAGAGCAACTGGACCTCGCACGCAAAGGCAGCATAAGCGAAGTGGAAATCCTTGCAGGCAAAGCTCATAAATTGGTCGAGCGGGTATCGGAGTCGAAATTCTTTGCCGAACCTCAATTCGAAGAACGTCACAAGGGCCTTGAGCAGCTTTATGGCCAAATATGTTTGGCCCTGTCTGCGCAGATGGACGACGTTTCACAGGCGCTGGCCAGGATTTACAAAGGAAAAAAGACAATAACGTCGTATCGCGACAATATCTGAGAGGACACCCCAAACACTTTATTTGCGTTTGGGGCGCCCCGGGCGATTCGTTAGGGAGTCGTCTTGTCACGGCTGGCCTGCGGGCCGGAAAGGATAACATAATCGTGGGTACAGGCGGACTTACAGGACCTTCAATGGCCGATGCCAAGGCCATATCTTCGATGAGGTACACGGCTGACAATTATCTCAGTACCGTTGTCGAAGAGGACACAACAAGGCCCTGTATGGTGCCCGAGAAACAAAGACTGGGTCTGGTCATTGACAGGCGGTTTCATGAAGAAAATCGCTGGTGTTCGGCGACGACATTTCATTTAGTCGAGGCGTTAAAAAGCGGATTTGACTGCGTTTACATACAGAATCAGCGGGACTATGAAGAGAAACTCGGTGACGTTGATTTGCTGATTTCCATGGAGCCGGGCTGGGCGTCGCCGGTGCTGGAGCTTACGCGTACGCAGGCGCTGCGTGGAAAGCTGGCGGGGATACCTTCATATATATTCTATAGTGACCCGCACGCGAATAAATGGCGGGAAGATTACTTTCTGAAGAACGGGCTGGATTATGTGTTATCATTCTACTTGGCGCCGTTTAGACATCACTTCAGAAGGATTCAGCCTGCACAGTTGATACATTTTCCATGGGCTATACCCGATTGCTGGATAAGCGATGCGCCGATTGTCTTTCGAGGTCAATCGAAAATATGCTGCTTTGGCGGCCAGAAGGGCGAGGCTTATGAGCTTCGCAACTGGTGTCGCAGCTTTGAGTTCGTTGAATCAGCGACAAACAGCGGCGTTGAGAACAAGGTAATGAGCGAATCGGAATACATCGATTGGTTGCAGAAAAAGGATGCAGCAATAGCAGCAGGGTCCGATTCGCCCAAATATAGGTTAACCGTGCCGAAATATTTTGAGATTGCTGCGGCGGGAAGTCTGCTCTTTGCGCAGCAGACCGATGACCTTGCTCTGTTAGGCTTTGAGCATAAGCAAAACTGTATCATTTTTGACAGGTCTGATTTCGAGCAGCTTGCGAAGGAATACCTGACGAATCCGAAAAGTTATCTGCAGATACGTCAGGCTGGACGGGAGCTCATCCGTCAGCGGCACAGTCTGTCAGTTCGTATAAAACTTTTGACCGAGCACATCAAACAAAGCTGCTTTCGCAAACAGCGCAGACGGACTTGCCAGGATTGTCGGGGCAGAACAGATTCCTCCGCACAACCTCAGGCGAAGACCGTAAACTCGAACGTTGACGTACTCAGTGGGCAGGAGAATAAGGAGTTTGAATTCTGGTTCGAACGCGTCTGTGTCGCCTCGATTGTTCAGAAGGCAAGGCAAAGGCAGCTATTCTGGAAAGGTCAGCCGCTCGAATGGGACGCCGCTTACGAGATTCTGGCGTATCATGAGTTTTGCGGCGGTTCCGTTTCCGTGGAACAGCTTTTGTTTATGTCGAATAACCGTTATCAGTTGCTGGACCAAATCTGGCCGAAGGGACCATTGTCAAGGGAGAGGGTCGAAGCCTTTTACCAGGCAAGCGCGAAGATTCTGCCGTGGGGACATGGACTGTTTATCGCCGACCATCAGACACATCTGCGGCGCAAAACATGGCTTAAACGTGTTCGATTGTTGAAAATGCTGAAGGAGCGGAAAGTTGAGTCGCTTTGTGACTACGGCGCCGGCGGTGGGCATACAACCTTGTTGGCCAAAGCGATGGGATTTGGGCGCGTGGTACACCATGAATATTCGGTTTTCCATCCTTATGTTGCCTGGCGTGCGGAGAAGATGAACTTGTCGCAGCAGTCCGCCTGTCGATTTGAGATGTCGCCTGCGGAATATCCCTTGTCACTGAAAGAGCCGGTGGACGCGGTTATTTGCACGGATGTAGCGGAGCATGTGTGGGACCCGATTAAGATGCTTGATGAAATCCGAGGTGCATTAAGACCCGGCGGGCTTCTTATCTGGTGCTCCTGTTTTGGCGAGGGGCTTTCCTGTCATTTGCACCCGGACCTGAAAGGAAAAGAAGAGGAGATTCTCAAACAGACCGGATTCCAGCGGGTTGGCGACCTTGGAGTTTCATTTGGGGGGCATTCGGGCTTGTATCAGGCAGTTCCGCATGAGCTGCACCAAGAGCGGTACACCAAAGGTTCGAGGCATGACGGTTCTAAAAAAATACTTACCGCGTGTGATGAGCCGTCTGTGTGCAAAAAAATTACGGTGCCGAATTCCATGGAAAGCGCGCTGGAACAGAACCAGTGGCTAAGCCCTGCTGAAATTGAGAGGTATCAATGGCAGGACCTGAAGTCTTTGTTGGAGCATTCGTATAAGAACGTTCCTTTTTATCGTCGTCGGTTCGACTCGATAGGGCTTAACCTGCACGACATTCGCAGTATGGACGATTTTCACAAAATCCCCATACTCAAAAAGGCTGACATTCAGCAGAATCTTGATGCGATGAAAGCGACGAATTGTCCTGCCGAACAGATTATACGTGATGCGACCGGAGGTTCTACCGGGCAGCCTTTGGTTTTCTACAGGGATTTAAATGCAAAAGCGTGGATAGATGCGGCGGCTTTGCGGTTCAGGCGATGGATGGGCTATGGACCAGAGAGTAAACTCGCACTGATTTGGGGCGCCGACAGAGATGTGCCCGAATCATATCCTCCTAATCAAAGATGGCTGAACTCTTTCAACTGTTCGGATGAACAAATCGAAAAATTCGTCGCTGAGTTGGTTCAGTGGAAGCCCGATGCGATACGAGCTTACGCATCTTCATTGTATATGGTGGCTTCTTATATCAAGAGCAAGGGTCTGCAGGCACCACACCCAAAGGCGATAGAATCAGCGGCGGAGAAGCTGTGGGACTGGCAGAGGAAAGTGGTTGAGCAAGTTTTCGGCTGTAAAGTATTTGAGATGTATGGGTCCAGAGAGATTCCGTCTCTGGCCTGTGAGTGCGAGTGTCATAACGGGATGCACATATTCTCTGATTTGCGTCTGATAGAGGTGATTAAGGACGGCAGGCCAGCAAAGCCGGGCGAAGAGGGAAGCATAATTGTAACGGATTTAGTTAATTACGGGATGCCGTTTATCAGATATGAAATTGGCGACGTCGGCGTGATATCCGAGGAAAATTGTCCGTGCGGAAGGGGCTTTGGGCTGCTGAAAGAAATAAAGGGTCGCATAACAAGCACGATTCGGACTCCGGACGGCAGGCGGATTCATGGTGAATACTTCGCGCATCTTTTCTATAACGTTCCAGGCGTAAAGGCTTTTCAGGTTCATCAGACCAAACTCGATGAAGTTATAGTGTCGGTACAACCGGACAAAGGCTTTGATAGAAACCTGATAGAGCTGGTTATGCGAAAGATGCGCTTGCATTTAGGCGATGGGATGCATGTGAAATGGAAATGCGTGGATGATATACCTGTGGCAGCTTCCGGTAAGCGGCACTTTACCATCTCAGATGTTTCTGAAGATTTTGGGGGTGTCGGTGAGGATAGTCAAAGCTCCGCGACGGCAATTTCAGTGGCGCATAACCCGGCCGGCAAGAACATACTGTTTATAGTGGACCAGCCGGGCTGGGCTCACGATTTCAAGACGGACAATCTAATCCGCCGGCTGGGCGACAGCTTCAACATGACAAAGCGGTATAAAGATAACGTTGCCGCGGACGATATACAAAGAGCGGACATGGTTGTTGTGTATTACTGGAAGCAGTTCAATCATCCGAACATGAGTGCGTTGCTCGAGGTGTTTATCCAAAACAAACATAAGCTGTTGATTGGAATCTGTTCGCATCAGGAGATGGCCGGGGGCCGGGATGAGATTCTTGGATTTATGAGGAAGCTGGCTCGCGGGATATTCGTAAACAGTATGCTTTTGTACAAGGAATTTTCACCGTGTTTCGAGGTTCCGGTCTTCTGTACGCCCAATGGGGTTGATACCGAATTCTTTAGGCCTGCACCCAGCAGGCAAGCGCATCAGAAACTTAGAGTCGGCTGGGCGGGCAGTATAAAGAATCACGGCAATACACGGGGCTACCATGACTTCATAGTACCGGCGACGAATTCAGTTGAGGGAGTAGAACTGGTGGTGGCGGCGCGCGAAGATAAATGGCGCAACAGAGACGAAATGCTCGAGTTTTACCGCTCGATTGATGTGTATATCTGTGCCAGTACCGCCGAAGGTACGCCGAATCCGTGTCTTGAGGCGGCGGCGTGCGGAGCGCCTTTACTGACAACTCGTGTTGGCAATATGCCGGAGTTGATTGAAGACGGCAAGAACGGATTTTTTATCGAGCGGGATGTCAACGATATAAAGAATAAACTAATTTTGCTTCGTGACAATCCGGCTTTGCGATTAAAGATGTCCGCGGAGATTCTCAAATCGATACAAGTCTGGGACTGGAATAAACAGGCGGAAAACTACAGGAAGATGTTTGAGAGGATAATGCTCACAAAAGGGCATGCAGAGCCAAATGAATCCATGCAAACATCTCCTTTGCAAGCGGTTGGAAGCGGCGAAGCTAATTGCGAAGCGGTAAAGTATTTCTTGAAGGCACAAGACGAGTTTAATAAGGAGAGATTTGAAGAGGCTTTCGAGTTGATGCACAAATACAAAACTTCGATTGACTATAGAAGTCTGCCCCGATTTATCAGGGGCGAAAAGACCAAAGAAGTTGATGTATCGGTTGTGATTGTAACTTATGACAGAACCGAAGATGTCAGGAAGTGTATCGAATCAGTCGAAAAGCAGCAAACTCCCCGCGAAAAGTACGAAGTAATTGTAGTAGATAACGGACTGACTGATGAGGGTATTATCAAACCGCTTTGCGACCAGTATATCAAATGCCCTGCGAATCTTTACCTTTCAGAAGGGCGGAATATAGGAGCTTGTTTTGCCAGAGGCGGAATTGTCGCTTTTCTTGATGATGATGCGTTCGTTGGTCCTGATTACATCGGTTCTATAAAAGAGGCTTTCAATAGATATGATATCTTCGGTTTTCGGGGCAAGGTGCTGCCGGTAACCGACACTGAGGCAAACCGTCAGGCTTTTAACTACGACCGCGGCGATGGGTCTTTCTGTACCTTCTGTGACCAGGAAGGTAACTCAGCTTTTCTTACCGGGATATATTTAGATATAAATGGTATGGACCCATTGCTTTTCGGAGCCGAAGGTTCTGATTTGAGTTATAGAATTGGCAAAAGATACAAATGTTTTAATAAGATAATTTATTGGCCGCGAGCTGTTATCTACCACGATGCTACGGCTGGTGCAGCTAAAAAAGCTCGGCAGGAGTGGTACAAAGTAAACGAAAACTATCTGAACCTGAAACACGGAGTCAGTATTTCAGCCATGAGGCGGGTGGCGGAGAAAGAAAAACTGCCGGCAAAATGCATTAACAAGAACGAAACTTCCACGACTTTGCAGATGTCAGAAACAGGGCCTAAATTTTCATTCGTAATGATTGTCCTTAACGGGGTGCCTTTCATAGAATACAGCCTAAAGAGCATCTATGATTTTGCGAATGAGATTATTATTGTCGAAGGGGCGGTGGAGAAATGCATGTTCGCAGCCAATCCAGACGGCAGCTCGACCGACGGTACGGTTGAGTTTATAAAGTCGTTCCCTGACCCGGCAGGAAAGATAAAACTTATTCAGGGCAAATGGCTGGAAAAGTGCGATATGCAAAACGAGGCGCTGAAGCGTATCACCGGTGATTATGTCTGGCTCATAGATTCCGATGAGGTTTATAAAGGTGAGGACCTTGAGAAAATAAGGAGTATTCTTAAAAAGGACCCTACAATCACACAGGTAAACTTCATTCCTGATAGTTTCTGGAAGGGGCTGGATTATATTTTCACTTCGCCGAAATTTTACGAACCGCGAAACCATTATCGCAGGCTGTTTAAATATGTGCCGGGCGCCGTATTTACCACGCACCGTCCACCGACGATGGTTTGGCCTGGAATCGATAAGACAACGGAGCAAATGAAGCTTCTGGACGGAACTGCCACGCGGAGGATGGGAGTCAAATTTTACCATTATAGTTACGTTCTGGACAAGCAAGTAAAGCAGAAAATAGAGCTTTATCGCAGGTACGGCTGGGGAAAATCGTGGGGTGTTGACCTGGAGCAATGGTATGAACAGTGCTATATGAAATGGAAGCCGTGGAATCGTGTCGATATTGACGCCAAGTATCCAATATGGACAGGTGATAAAAGTTCTCATACTGAAGAATTCAAGGGGACACATCCGGAAGTAATGATGGATTTTGTGCTTGAAGAAGCAGCCAAACCTTCCAGCGGTAAGGCAATGGAGCATGTAATTGCCGCCGTCGAACAGCTTAAAAGCAGTTTTGTGGATGAAAAGATTTCAGCAATCGAAACAGGTACGATTCGCAGCTTTTACGAAGAGCATTTCAGCACTTATCATATTTCACGTTCACTTGGCGATAGAGGCAAGCTTATATCCGTTGATATAAGCGAGGATTCTTTGAGGGTAAGTAAGCAGCTTTGCCATGAGTTAACAAATATTGAATTTATACAGTCGGATTCAATTAAATATCTGGATGGATTAGAGAAACAGAAATTTCACCTTGCATTTCTGGATTCTGTTAATGACAAAGACTTTATCTTTAATGAATTCCAGTTGATTATACCTATGATGGCAGAGGGTGGGATAGTAATTATAGATGATGCAGGCATTTGTCCTGTGAATCATCGGATTGATACTTCTGTGCCTGCCCAGAAAGGCCATAGAGTCTGGGAATTTATTCAGTCCTGTGGTTTGAAGGCAGAATTGCTGACAACCCCCTGTAATCATGGGACGCAGATCAAGATAGAAATGACGGCGGACAATATTCATAAGATAAATGCCGGCCTTTGTGGAGTTGGTGGTGACATAAGGAAAGTACTTATAGTTCGCAGCGATTCTATCGGGGACCTCGTGATATTCGGCGGTTCATTTCAATATTTCAGGCAGTTATATTCCAACTGCCATATTACCCTTGTCGTTGCTGATAAGGTTGGCGATTTGGCACAAGCCAATCCGTATATAGATGAAATTATAACTTTTAACCGTACTAAAATTACATCTGACCAGGAATATGCCGGCCTATTTATACGTCAGATACAGTCAGGAAAATATGACATTGCGATTTGCCCGGCCCATTCGAGAGACAGGGTCAGCGATTTTATCGCTATGAACAGCGGTGCTAAAGAGCGGATTACCACTTCAGGCGATACCGCCAATCAGACCGCCGAGCAGATTGAGAATAATAATAAATACTTCACGAGGATATTGCCGGCCTCGGAAGGAATTAAGCTGGAAACGTTTCGAAATGAAGAATTCCTGCGTCAGTTGGGCGCAAAAATAGAGGGAGAATATACGCCTGCGGCGTGGTTTACGAAAGATGACGTTGATTTTGCGGAAAGTTTGTTAGAGCGTATTCGTGTGGAAAATCCGATTCTTATTGCTCCATTTGCACAATCTCCAATTCGTGATTGGCGCATCGATGGTTGGTCAAAATTAATTTCAAGTCATCGGGATATCCCTGTCATTATTTGCGGCCTGGAAGCAAACAAGCTAAATGCGGACAAGATTATATTGCTTACGGACCATCCGAATGTCCATAACCTTTGCGGGGAAACGTCGGTAAGGCAACTGGCGGCTCTTATTTCAAGGTCCAGATTATGCGTGAGTCCATGTACGGCTCCGGCACATCTTGCTGTTGTAGCAGGTTGTCCCCACGTAGTGTTAGTGGGCGGAGGACACTTTGGGAGGTTTTGGCCTTACAGTGAACTGACAAAAATGGTTTATAAGAAAATGGATTGTTTCGGCTGTAACTGGAAGTGCAAATACGGAAAGGATATTAAGTGCATAAAGGCTATTTCATTCGAGATGGTCGAAGAAGCTGTTCGGGCCAGTCTTGGCATAGACGGCAAACCGGCAGTTACCCCGCTGTCGGAAGTGAGGTCGGATAACAAGGAATATAAATATCTTGTCTCTGCCATAGTATCCACTTATAACTCGGAAAAATTTATCAGGGGCTGCCTCGAAGACCTGGAGAACCAGACCATTGCTGACAGGCTTGAGATTATAGTTGTCAACAGCGGCTCGCAACAGAACGAAGAGGCGATTGTGAAGGAGTTTCAAGCCGGATATAGCAACATAGTCTATATAAAGACCGAACAAAAGGAGGGTGTTTATGCAGCGTGGAATCGTGCGGTGAGGGCCGCCAGTGGCAGGTTTCTAACTAACGCCAATACTGACGACCGGCATCGGAGGGATGCTCTTGAGATTTTGTCAAATGAGTTAATAAATAATCCTGAGGTTGCTCTTGTATACGGCGACCAAATATGTACGGACACGCCCAACGCTACTTTTGAGAAACACAATGCAGTTGAAACGTACCGGCAGCCGGATTACAGCCGGGAAAGACTGCTTTTGGGATGTTGTGTAGGTTCTCAGCCGATGTGGCGCAGCTCGTTGCATGAGGAATTAGGATATTTCGATGAGACGCTGGATTGTGCAGCCGACTGGGATTTTTGGTTACGTGTTTCCGAAGGGTACTGTTTCAAACATATTCCGGAATTTCTTGGGCTTTACTATTTCAACCGGGAAGGTATCGAGCACGGCAACGAGTTTCACAGTTATTACGAGCGGCATAAGGTGGGAAAGAGGTACGGCACCTCGTATATCTCTACGTTTGAAACATATCATACCGGAAGAAATCGGCTCGTTTCTGTGATTTTGCCTGCGTACAATGCTGAAAAGTATATAAGGCAGGCCATTGAGTCTGTGCTGATTCAGAACTACAGGAACTTCGAGCTGGTAATAATCAATGATGGCTCCACCGACGGAACGGAGGAAATAGTACGCAGTTATAAAGATGACCATATAAGATACTTCAAACAGGCTAATCGGGGTCTGGCGGCAACGCATAATGAAGGCATCCGGCAGTCGCGCGGCGAGTTTTTGATAAAGGTCGATGCTGACGACTTTATCGCTGTTGACTTTATTGGCCGACATCTTACTGAGTTCTACGAGCATCAGGATGCTGATGTGGTTTACTGCGATGATTATCTTGTTGAGGAAGACAGCAAACCCATTCGGATAATCAAGCGACCGGAATATGCCGACCGCAGGATTCTTATCAGGGATTTATTCCGTGCGGGGTTTCCTGTTGTTCCCTTCAGAACCTGCATTCGAAGGCGCGTGTTCGATAAAATAGGTTTGTTCGACGAGACCCTGCGGATAGGTGAAGATTATGATATGATGAGGCGCTTTGTAAAGGCGGGACTGAAGGCCCATCACTTAAAAGCTGCTTTGTATTATAGGCGATTGGCCTCTGAAAGTCTGTCGCGGCAGTACAGTGTAGATAAGGCGCGAGCGCATTTTGGAATTGTAAAGAGTTACGCCGAGACGTTCTCGCACGATGAGCTGTTTCCTGAGGTGCAGTGGGAGCAAATTCCATCCGGCATGAGGCAACTGCACTTCAAATGTCTGGTTGCGATGAATTTTATATCGCTGGGACAATCCTATATCGAGGTTAAGATGCCGAATTATGCCGGAGCAGCCCTTCAAAGCGCAGGTGAGCAACTCAGAGGCTGCCTCGAAATCGACCCCGGCAACGGTAACATTAGAAAGCTTATAGACAGATGTGAGCGGCTTGAGGGAAGTCTTTCGAACGCTGTTTTGGTGAACGCTTAGTGCCTGGACAACGTATTACGTGAGCATGTTAAATCCAAGAATGTAAAGGGCAGCATATGAGAGCATTGGTTACGGGCGGAGCGGGCTTTATCGGCTCGCACCTGGTGGAAAAACTGCTGCAGACCGGTCACCAGGTGATGGTTGTAGATGACCTCAGTACGGGCAGTCTGAAAAATCTGCAATCAGTGAAGGATAATAAGTCCTTTAGTTTCGTGCAGGACAGTGTGCGCAACGCACAGATAATGGATGCCCTGATAAGGCAGTGCGATGTTGTTTATCACCTTGCGGCGGCGGTGGGTGTGCAGCTTATTGTGGATGAGCCGGTGCGAACCATCGAGACCAACATTCACGGCTGTGAGGTCGTGCTTGAAAGTGCGAACAGATACGGCAAAAAAGTGCTTATAGCCTCCAGCAGTGAGGTTTACGGCAGGAGCGAGGCGGTGCCGTTTTCAGAGGATGATGATGCAGTGTTGGGCAGCACGAGGTTTGCGCGATGGTCTTATGCGTGCAGTAAGGCGATAGATGAGTTTCTGGCGTTTGCTTACCGGGACCAGTTCAATCTGCCGGTAGTTGTTGTGCGGATTTTCAATACAGTCGGGCCGAGGCAAATCGGCCAATACGGTATGGTAGTGCCGCGGTTTGTAACCAGCGCGCTTAGAAATAAGCCTATCCATATTTATGGTACCGGCAAACAGAGCCGCTGTTTTGCACATGTGAGCGACGTTGTTGGCGGATTTATTGCGTTGATGGAGTGCGACAAGGCCACAGGAGGTGTTTACAACATAGGTTCAGATGAGGAGGTGACTATTGAGGCTCTTGCCGACAGGATAATTGAACTTACCGGCAGCAGCAGCAAAAAACAGTACCTGTCTTATGAACAGGCTTACGGCAAGCCGTTTGATGATATGATGCGGCGGGTGCCGTGTCTTGACAGGATTAAGGCAGTAACAGGTTATGAACCCAAAATGTCACTGGAACAGACGCTGCGGAGCGTTATAGAGGATGTAAAATCGAAGCTTCAATAGAAGTCCGGTAACCTTTGGTGCCGGTGAACGCGTACTATAAGAAAGGGCGTTGTGACGATTTGAGATTAAGATGAACTCTGATACCGGCGAAATTATTGACGTTCGCGGTGTTTTTGAAATTGTTATGACCATTTGACTGACAGGAGACAGAAATGTCAACGATACAACTTCCCGGCCTTGCGACGGGTATAGATACTCAGGCGTTGATTGCGGCGCTTATGGCGATTGAACGTCGCACGGTTACTATGTATGAAACCCGCAAAGAGGGCTATGACGAGAAGAAAGATGCCCTGAGTGATATCGAAAGCAAGCTCGGTACTCTGCGAACGACGGTGCGTGATTTGTCCGATGCGAACAAGCTTCGGTCCTTTAATGTGGCCAGCAGCGATGCGGACATAATCAGCGCCGAGGCGACGTATAACGCCTTCGAGGGCAATCATACGATTGTTGTCAATCAATTAGCCAGCGCCGAGCGATGGGTCCACACCGCCGGTCTGGAATACGCCGAGGACTATGTTGATGAGGGCACATTCATTTACTCGTACAATCACAAGGAGGTGATAATTACAACAACCACCGACACAACGCTTTCTGATCTGGTCGGGCTGATAAATAATGACGCCAACAACCCCGGTGTAACGGCTGGTCTGCTTTATTATAACGATGGGTATCATCTGGTATTAAGCGGAAACGATGCGGGTACTGATTACGGGATTTCCGTCAATGCCAGCAGTACAGAGGTGTGGCAGATGAATTGGGAGTTTACCGCCGACGGCGACAACGCCACACTGAGCACAAAGATTACTGAGCTGGACCAGTTCGACGGCACGCTCGGCACCGGCGACACGATAACCATCAGCGGCACGGACCATAGCGGTGCTGCGATAACGCCGGTTCAGCTTACGGTAACTGCCAATACCCGTATCGAGCACCTGATTGGTGAAATAAACGATGCATTCGATGGTGTGGCCAAGGCGGTTTTCGAGAACGGCCAGATTATTCTGACAGACGATACATCGGGCGATAGTGGTATATCGATTGACCTCGACTTTACCAGCAGTACAGCTACACTGACCTTGCCCACTGAGACGACCGACTGGGATGTTACCGAGGGCGGCGATGTGGATGCGTCGCTTGTTGGTTTTGCCGAGACTGACTTTACCGAGACGCAGCAGGCACAGGACAGCCAGATTAAGGTAGACGGCTGGCCGCCGGCGGCCGAGGATTGGATTACGCGAAGCTCGAACACTATTGACGACGTTATCAGCGGTGTGACGCTTCATTTGCACGATACGACTGATGAAACCGGCGAGCAGATTACCATGACCAGAGACGTGGCTTCGATAAAGACCAAGATTGATAAGTTTGTCGAGGCCTATAACGACGCTGTCGCTTATATCAAGGAGAAGACCGGTTACAACGATGTGCTCAAGACGGCGGGCATTTTGATGGGCGATTTTGTGGTCAGGACGATAAAGGAGCAGATTAGCTCGCCGCTTTATTCTCAGACCATGGGCTTTATCGAAGATTTGGACACGTTCCTTACACCTGCGCATATAGGTTTTGAGCTTGACAAAGACGGTATGCTCTCGTTTGACGCGGGCGAGTTTGATGAGGCGATAGCCGAGGATTATCTCGGTGTTCTGGCCCTGCTCGGCGCGGACAAGAGCGGCAGCAGCGACGGTGCCAACGTCAGGTTCTACGGCGCCAGCAGCGACTACACTACGGCCGGCAGCTACCGGGTCAAAGTAGTCTATGACGGTTCGGGCAATCTGTCCGAGGCGTATTTCAAACTTTCGAGTGAAAGTGACTCGGCGTATCGGGCGGCTACCATTGTCGATAATGTGATTACCGGCGATAGTACGTTCGATGATAACGGCAATGCAGTTTACGGGGAAAACGGTCTTCAGGTAACCGCGCCGACTACCGGAACGCCGGGCGGCACGATATATGCAACCATACGGGTAAAGCAGGGGTTCACCGGCGCCATGGAAGATACGCTTGACAGGATGCTCAAGGCCACTACCGGCTCGATTCAGATTGACCAGGAACATATAAGCGACCAGATTAAACTGCTGCAGGACAAGATTGACGCTGAAGAAAAGCGTCTGGAGGTAAGGGAAGAAAGGCTGATTGGGCGTTTTGCCCGGCTGGAAAAGATGCTTTCACTGCTGCGAAGCCAGATGAGCTATCTGGGTCTGGGGACATAAGCCACAGTGCTTCAGGCTGTCTGAAGCAAAGGTGAGGGTGTGAGCACCCGGCAAGCGGTTTTGCTCAATTCGTTGATTAAGTTATCCAATACTGGATTTGTTACGGTATTTTCTGTGCCGAAGAACATAGCTGTCGTGAAGAATTCGGACATTTGCGGCCCGACAGCGGCATCCGGAGCATAGACTATAATATAGTCATAGAGCTTTTCCGCCTTTGTGAATAATTGTTGCAGCATGTGCGTTTTTGCAGGGGCAAGATGTTTGCCGGAAATCAGCGAGATATTTTCAATACATGTTTTCACCGCCCGCGAATTGCAGTCGCCTGTTTCGAAGACCCGCTGCACAGCGGAGCGTTTCAGGTCGAAGTCGATTATCAGGGTCTTTAGCCCTCTTGCAGCCAGGCGCACGGCGATATTGACAGGGATTGTGACAGGCGCATATTGCGACCCACAGGCGGCCATAAGCAGCACTTTGCCACCGCCCGATTCAGTCAGCAGATTTGTCACACAGTCGTACGAAGCTTCATCTTCGAACTCGTTACAGTCAAACAAAGATGCGTCGCTCGTCGCTGGGCCGTAGGGCGTCCTGTGGAGTAGCTCGTCGCTCGATGGACGATGCAGATGGCTGTCTGTTTGTATCGCAGCCACTTCGCGTGCGACGACCTTAATACGCTGCTGGAACTGCTCTTCGGTCATACGATTCCTCTGCGATGATTGTAAGGCAATCTTACGTGTCAAATGAGATACGGCGAGGGCTACGAAAAAGGCTGAGCCCTGCAGAATTATGCCGGAACCTGCAGCGAGACTGACGAGCGTTTTGTCGGCAAGAGCCGTACCAAAAAGGCTGAGCATAACAACCGATGATATCAGCACACAAAGCCATACAGCCAGACGTCCGAAGGCATGGGCGGCATAAAAGAATCCCTTTTCTTTTGCTGTTAGGTTTTCCTGTTCGCTCTCAGCAGTGACAAGATTAAATTCGGGCTGGGTCTGTTCAACGGAGGTAACCTCTTCGAGATAAGTTTTGCTGTTGAGCAGAAGCTTCCTTGTTGATTTCGCCGCGGCTATAAGGAGCACAATTGATACTACTGTAAAGACCACAGCACTCAGTGGCGCCGGCAAGATATTAGCTATGATGTTGAACCGTGCCACGCGTGTAATGATTAGACCGGCGGCATCTCCAATAATTAGAAGTTTTGCCGAGGCTATGGTCGCTGTTAGCAGGGCTGCAATGGCGGTGACTGCAAGAAGAGGCAAACCAGTCAGCTCGGTGGGTTTGCTGCCGCGCAGACAGATGACTACAACGGCCGCCGATAAAGTCAGGCTGAAAATCATGAGAAGGTCAACAAGAGCGGGGATTTTCGGAAAGAACAGGCCTGCCAGCACAGAAACAGTGCCTGCGATAAAGAGCAGATTGTTCTGCCTGCTCAATCTCTTGTAGTCGTTGACGGCGAATTCGCTTTTACCGGATTCTCTCATTTGCTTTTTAAGCTCTGTTTCGTTTGAGTCTGTAAATCAAGGCGAGCACTTCGGCGACGGCGACGTAAAGCTCCTGCGGTATGGGCTGACCAGGTTTGAGAGTATTGTAAATGGTCCTGGTCAGCTCGGGCCTTCGCAGTATAGGCACACCGTAGGCTCGGGCCACCTCGCGGATTTTTTCGGCCATGTAGTCAACGCCTTTGGCCAGGAGTACGGGGCAGTCCATTGTCTTGGCGTCGTAGCGGATGGCTACGGCATAATGAGTCGGGTTAACAAGCACGACGCTTGCTTTTGGCACTTCCTGCACGATTCGCTTCAGGGCGGTTTCATATTGAATTCTGCGTATTCGGGACTTTACCTCAGGAGCACCCTCAGTTTCCTTGCGTTCGTCTTTGACCTCCTGTTTGGTCATCTTGAGGTCCTGGAGGTATTTCCATTTTTGCCAGGCAAGGTCCGCCATCGCAACGACCAGCAGTGCGATGCAGACTCGGATCATCATTCCCAAAATCAGTTGCGCCATTGCGACTAAGATTTGCGTTGACCAGGCCCAGCGCAAAGTTGCCAGAGCCTCTATCCTGCTTTGCACGTAGAACCAGACGACGAGGCCGATAAAGATAATCTTGCATATTGAGCAGATGAGCTTGACGAGTGATTTTACGTTGAAGAGTCTGCCGAATCCGGCGACGGGATTAATCGCATTGAGTTTGAATTGAACGGCCTTTGCGCTGAAGTTAGGTCCTGAGACAAAAACATTGCCTGCTATACCTGCCACAACCAGTGCGGCAAGGATTGGGGCCGTTACCCACAGTGCACCGGTAAGCTTTGTACTTACAAAACTCATAAATGATTGTGTGCTGGCAAAGACATCATTATTGGCGGAAAATCCCTGTCGCAGCTCACTGGTGGTCCAGTTAAGAAGATGCGGTCCCAGCAGGGCAACGGCGGCCACCATCACGACGAGAGTGACGACGGAGCTGAACTCCATGCTCTGCGGGACCTGGCCCTGCTCACGGGCCTTTCGGATTCGCCGCGGTGTCGGCTGTTCTGTCTTGTCGGCTGCGGTTTCAGGCATTTTCTTTCATAACGCTCAGTACAAATTTACAACGGCAGGAGCTTATTCATCCACTCGGCAAATTCCGAGACGAAGCCATCGATAAACGGAATGAAAACCATCACCATGATAAGTCCCAGGCCGACCCGCATGGGCAGAGAGATAAACAGGATATTCATTTCCGGCGCAACTCTTGCCAAAACTCCAAGAGCAACCAGCAGCAACAGAAACGCGGCGAGCAGCGGGGCGGCCAATCTAAGAGCGGCGATGAGCATTGTCGAGCCGGCCTCCATTACGCCTGCGGTCAGGATGGAGATGCTGGGCACTGTTCCGGCGGTGAACACATCGTAACTTCGCGAAATTGTCAGCACGAATAAGTGATGGCCGTTGGCGGCGAGAAACATGATTATGAACAGCATCTCAAGCAGCATACTGAGCGGCTGTGCTCTTTCGCCGGTCATCGGGTCGATTACCTCGGCCAGTGCAAGGCCCATCTGTCTTTCTACGATTCTGCCGTACAGGCCTACCGCCCCAAAAACAAGGGCGAGAATCAGCCCCAGGGCCAGGCCGTACGTAGCCTCTATAGCCAGAATCAATATGACCCGCAGAGCCGAATCTGAAGCGACACTGACCTGAGGAGCCTTTACCATAAAAAAGAAAATGGTCAGAAGCAGAGTGGTGGCGGCCTTGATACGAACGGAAATACTTTGCCAGCTGAATACCGGTACGACCAGGACCAAAGCCGATACCCTTGTCAGTACCATTGCAAAGGAGAGCAGTTTTTCGGCTATGGGGTCCATGTTTATTGCCCGACGTGTTCAATCTGGCTGAAGACCTCGGCTGTAAATCTCAGGATAACGTCAAGCATCCATCCGCCGAGCATCAGTAATACCGCGCCTACGGCGAGCAGTTTCGGGACTATGGTCAGACTCATATCGCGTATGGACGTTACCGCCTGAATGAGTGTAATAACCAGGCCGACTATCATACAGGTAAGAAGTATCGGGGTTGAAACAATAAGGGCGGTCTCGAGGGTTTGGCGGCCGAGGTACAGGGCGTAATTGCTGTCCATATCGTTTTTCCCGAAAGGGTCTAATGGAAACTAAGGCTCAGGCTTTTGGCAAGCAGGCCCCAGCCGTCAACCAGAATAAACAGGATGAGCTTCAGGGGCAGTGAAACCATCATCGGAGGAAGCATCATCATACCGGCACTGAGAAGCACACCAGCAATGACCATATCCAGCAGCAAAAACGGAATAAACAACAGACAGCCGATTTCAAAGGCCGTCCTGAATTCACTTATGATAAAGGCCGGCACCACGATGTGCAGCGGTATGTCGGTCATAGTTTGCGGCGGCTGAATGTTGGAAATCCTGACGAAAAGGGCGAGGTCGGCCTCTCTGGTTTGCCTCAGCATGAATTCTCTGATATGGTTAGAGGCCGTGCTTGCCGCGGTACCGAAATCAATCTGGTCGTTTATGTACGGTTGAATTGCATCTGTGTTTATCTTTGAAAAGGTAGGCGCCATTGTAAAGAGCGTCAAAAACAGCGCCAGTCCGACGATAGCGATATTCGGTGGTATGGTTTGTGTAGTCAAGGCCCTGCGGATGAAACCAAGGACGATGATTATCCGAGTAAAGGAGGTCATCATAACCAGAAGGCTTGGAAGTATCGCTAATCCTGCGAAGATGATTACGAGTTTGACAGGTGTTGACCAGTCTTTGCCTTCGGTTTCGGTGGTAGCTGTCTTGTCGATAAGCGTCATCAAATCGGACATGCTCGGCATCTGGTTTGCTGCTGTTGAAGCGGGAGTATTTTCCGCCGCCCGGGATAACCCCGTAAGCAGCAGAACCATCGTGCACAGTATTATTTTGAAGCGTCCGAGTGACATAGAGCAACTATTTTGGCTCATCCGCCGCGGATGAGCCGCCAACGTTTTGGCCGAGGTCGGCGATTCTGGTAATAGCGGTCGGCGTGGTTCCAACGATGATACTTCTATCGCCGACCTTTATCAGATGCAGCGCTTTTCTCGAGCCTAAGTAGAGAGATTCAACGAGCTTAATCTGCCGGTTTGGCAGATTGACAATTTTGCCGCTGACTTTTTTAGAGACGTAGTATGCAGCGATACCCAGGGCCAATACGAGCAGGATGGCCAGCATCATCCTCCAGTATATTCCGCCTGTGTCGAACTGCCGGTCTGCCCCAACGGCAAAGTTGGGGTCGCGTGCGAATATGGAGTCCGGCAGTGTAGCGGCTGGACGCAGAGGCTCGTTCGGCGCTGCGGCGGCAGGCGCAACAATACCCTGCCAAAACAGGGGCAGGGCTGCCAGGGAAAAGGCAACGATTTTTACTGTCTTTGCAGTCACGTTACGTGCGCACCTTCATTTTTTATTAAATAGTGCAAAAGACGTGCCCGAATCGGCTGATAGTGGTTTTTGAGCCGAAAAAGGCGGTTTTTTGACTGAGCCGGATTAGGTAAAAGCTGCTGTTGTAGAGAATTTATACGGTATTGGCTGGAGATGTTTTACCTGAGGACGGCGATAACGATTTGGCAGCCCTTCGGGATAGCACTGTTATCACCGCTCCACATTCGGCCCGGTCCCGTGCCCCAGGAGTAAACGGCGGGGCGGTTCTGTTCGGGGAAGGTTTCGGCAACAAAATCGGCGACGGTCTTTGCCCGCAGCGCCGAGAGCGTCCATTGCTCTCTGTCGTCGGAGCCTTCCTCGGTCAGTCCCAGCACGTAGAGCTGCGCCGGTTTGGGTTCCAGGTCGCGGTAGAGCTTTTTACATAACTCACTAAGCGACTGCTTTGCAGCGGTGTCCAATTCAGTGCTTGCGGTGGCGAATCGCACACCGGTCACGGGAAAATCGTATCGCTGGCCCGGTATCTGACTGGGCATCGTTTTTGCCGAGTTGCGAAGCTGATTGAATAAGCGGCGTGTTCTTTCTTCCTTGGCGTCTATGGTCCGTTTGTTCCGGGTGTCCTCAGGGTCTTGAATCGGATATTTTATCTTGGGATTTGTAAAGTTAATGGTCTGGTCCTTGCCGATAAGCATGCCGAGTCCGAGTCCCTTGAGCGATTTTACAAAGGAGTCTCTTCCGGAATTGAACATCTCGGGGTCCTGTGTGGTGGCCAGGCTCAGAAGCATTACGAAGAAGGTCAGCAACAGTGTAACCATGTCGCTGAAAGTTACGATGTAGCCGGGCACCTTCGGGCCGCCTTGGCCGGATTGTGAGCGTCTTTTTCTTCTCAATTACACAGGCTCCGCTGCAAGAGTACTATTTCAAGCAACCGCCGTGGCTGGTTGTCTTGTTCGGTCAGGCTGAATAATTCGAAGCCCGTTTGCCCTATGGTGGACCCTGCCGAAACATTGAAGCGGTCTATATCCAAACCATGCTGACTTGTCAGATGTTCGATTACCGCCCAGGCGCGAGCCATACTTAGTTCGGGGTCGTTTCGCTGTGGGCTATTCTCGCTGACTACCACGTTTTCGGGCATGTCTTTGAGAAACCGGGCCAATGTCGAAAGTGTTTCACGGCCCTGTTGTGACATCGCCGTGCCCTTTCCCCAAAAGACTTCGTCCGACCTTATCAGAAAGACCTTGTGCTTTTTATAGTCGTTTGTGTGCTGCTCATGCAGAACTCCTTCGGAGCCGAGTTCATAGGTGGCTTTTTCACTGCCCTTGTCGATATCCTCGAGGTAGCGAAGCTGTTCGATTTCGAGCAGTGATTCCTTGCTTGCACGAACTCTTGAGTGAATCGTTGGAAAGGCGTCGCAGTATATGGCGCGTAATTTTTTGAAGACTCTTTCATCGAAGCTGGAGAAGGTCAACAGCAGTACAAAGAATGTCAGCAGCAGCGTCATACAGTCGCTGAATGTTACCATCCATTCCGGTGCGCCAGGGTCTTCGTCCTGTGGGGCAGGTGGTCTTTCTCGTGCCATTAAACATTAGCCTTTACTTCTTCTCGTCTGCTTTGTGAGACGAAGGCATGCATTTTTTCTCTGACGGCCGTTGGGTTTTCGCCCTGGGCAATTGCGCAGATTCCTTCGACTATCATCTCCTTGCTGGTGCTCTCGGCCTGGGAATATATACCCAGCTTGCCCGCCAGCGGCAGGAAGACGAGGTTCGCGGCGAAGGCGCCGTAAAAGGTTGTAAGAAGTGCCGTTGCCATGCCCCCGCCAATCTGGTCCGGCGATGACAGATTTGTCAGCATCTGAACCAGTCCGATGAGAGTGCCAATCATACCGAAGGCAGGCGCGGCGGCGCCCATGAACTCGAGAATCTTTTTCCCTGTCGAGTGCCGCGTTTTGAGGTTATCAATTTCGAGGCTCAGGATGTTACGAATGGCCTCGTCGTTCTGGCCGTCAACGAGCATCTGCAGACCCTTAACAAAGAACGGGTCATGCAGTTTTGAGATTTCCTGCTCCAGAGCGAGGGCCCCGTCACGGCGATTGATAGCTGCGAAGTTCACCATGTTCTGAATCAGTTGCGACGACGGTGCAATTTTGCTGACAATAGTCTTTTTGATGACGGCAAATATTCCGAGGAACTGCGGAAGCGAAAAATGAATCAGTGTTGCGCAGAGCATCCCTCCGATGGTGATGGCCAGCGAGGGCAGGTTGACAAAAATCTGCCAACTGCCGCCGGAGCCGCCGACAATTGCCAGTATGATTACGAAAAAGCCGAGCAGGATTCCGATTATTGTTGCAATGTCCATCTTACTGTGCGACCTCTTTAATTCTTTTGAGCTCCTGACTTAATACCGCCGCCAGTTTAGGTTCGGTATTAACCAGCTCAGCCAGGATCTTTGCCTTGGTTCTGTCGTTCATGTAGTACAGAATTTTAACCACATCAGTCAGTCCCTTGGATTGCTCCGTATCGAGCTTGCTCATGTTGGTGAATATTTCAGCGGCTCCGCCGGCGTTCATTTTGTCGTAGGTGGCTGCTATGCTCGCGAGGTTCTGCTGCTCTGATTTTTTGATTTCAATTCGAGTTTTGAGCAATCTCTCGTGTTCCTGCTTCAGAGTTGCGACGGTCGAGGCCAGCTCGGTGCGCAGGTCCGTCAGCTCCTCGATATCCTTTTTCAACTGGGCCTGGGCGATTCTGACTCTTTCCTCGGTGGAGCTGAGCTCATTCATTCTCCTGTTGTATTCACGTATTTTGTCTCGAACATCATAGATAAGCCCTTCGAGCTGTTTTTCCGTCAGTGACAGGTTCGTATTCTTTTTGCCGAGAGCTTGTGCGATTTTTGTGTCTTCGGTTTCGGCGGCTGCCTGAGCGGCTTGCGCCTGTGCCTGCTGCTCAGCTGCGATTTTGGCAGCTTTTTTGCCTTTCATAAAGGACAGACCAAAAGTAGCTGCAAAACCTACCAGGCCCGCTGCTGCTGTTATGATTATGACCTTCTTACTCACCGGATTTCTCCTTACTTTTGAAGGCGGCGCACGTTTCGTCGTTTCCGGCCGGAGCTTATGTATTGTGTATCAATCGGCCTGCAAAACGCATTGACGTGTGCTCGTCCATCTCCTTTTGTTCAAGTTTTTCCTGTTCAACGATAAACTTACGTTTGTCCTGTTCTCTGAGGTTTTCAAGTGACTCGGTAAATCGTTTGATTTTCAGAAACTCAGCGGTTAGGCGTTTCTGGTCCTGTTCGAGCTGTCGAATTTCATCCCTGTATTTTTTTATCAGCTCATCGTTTTTCCTTGTACTTTTGAGCAGCAGTTGCTGGTGGTCCAGTCTTTCGGCTGCGATTTGCCTGGCTACGCTTTCTATCAGGTCCAGCAGAATCCTCTGCTGTGCAAGCAGGTTCGCCCTGGCCAGGGCGAGCTTTTGGGTTATTTTGAACAGTTCGGCCTTTTTGGCTTGCTGCCTTTTCTGATTAATCTCGAGTACTTTCTGCAGTCGCCAGACGAACTTTTTCATTTGACTTTAGCTTTCCGACCTTGTGTGCTGAGCAACTGGTCCCAGGTGTCTGTAATGGCCGTCATTTGCTTTATTGTCTCTTCGAAGGCTGTTCTTTGCCTTACAGATTGAATTAGAAAATCTCTTATCTTGTCTATAAGTGCTATAGCCCCGTCGATTCGATGGTTGCTTCCATGCGCAAAGGCGCCGATGTTAATCAAGTCTTCGGCGTCGGTGTATATGGCGTAGATTTCGCGCAGCTTTTGCGCTGCGGTCTTGTGCTGCTCTGTTGTAACGGCCGGCATCAATCTGCTGACGCTTGCCAGTATATCAACGGCGGGAAAGTATCCCTTCTCGGCGAGTTTGCGGGAAAGGACGATGTGCCCGTCGAGCAGACTTCTGGCACTGTCGGCGACGGGGTCGGTCAGGTCGTCATTTTCGACCAGCACGGTCAGGATGCCGGTTATACTTCCACAAGGACCTTTGCCGAGTCTTTCTATCAGGCGCGGCATCAGTGAAAAGACGCTCGGACAATATCCTTTGGCTGCGGGTGGTTCGCCGGCGGCCAGGCCGATTTCACGCTGCGCTTGTGCAAATCGTGTCAGGGAATCCATCATGAACAGGACGTCTCTGCCTTTGTCTCTGAAGTACTCGGCGATGGTTA
>CAYSTP010000001.1:22525-56311 GCA_964434085.1 uncultured Pirellulales bacterium | reverse complement strand
TGGCGGTGCCGATATCCATACGTCGATACACCTTCATCGAATCGACGCTGATAATTTCGGCGTCGGTGGCCTTGGCCAGGTCGAAAGTCAGGCGACCTTTGCCCGAGGCGGTGACTCCAAGTACGAGTGTCTTTTTGCTTTTCATAATTTCCTGTTCAATCCGAATAGACGCCATATAATAAGCTCTCAGGTTTATAAAATCAAAAGGTTCGACATATCTAAGGGGCGTGAAGGGTGTCTGAGGATTTCGGTACTCGGCTTGATTCGACTGCTAAGCGTGTGGATGAGATTCTTCACGAGGTGGTTGGCCGGCAGAATACACTTAATTCGAATTTGCGCAAAGCGATGGAATACACACTCTTTGCACCGGGTAAGCGCATACGCGGGGCCTTAGTGCTGTGGAGCTGTGAGCTGGTGAGCGGTCAGGTCAACCACAACGCCGAGATAGCCGCCGCCGCCGTGGAGATGGTTCATACGTATTCGCTTGTACACGATGATTTGCCGGCGATGGATGACGACGATATGCGGCGTGGCCGGCCGAGCTGCCACAAGGCCTTCGACGAGGCGACCGCTATTCTTACCGGTGATGCGCTGCTGACGTTAGCGTTTGAAATTCTCGCCAAGGATGTTGACGATTCTGATATTGCGCGAAAGCTCATCGGGCAGCTTGGCGAATCCGCCGGCGCCGGCGGGATGATAGCCGGACAAATGGCGGACCTGGCGGCTGAAAAAGTCGAAGGCACTATCGAGGCACTGCAATACATTCATACCAACAAAACGGCGAAGATGTTTCAGTGTTCGGTTCTTTGCGGCGGCATTGCCGGACGAGCCGACAGAGCCGAACTTCGCAGGCTGTGGGAATATGGCCTGAATCTCGGTCTGGCATTTCAGGTGGCCGATGACATACTCGATGTTTGCGGCAGCAGTGAGCATCTCGGCAAGACGGCGGGCAAAGATGCAAAGGCCGCTAAATGCACATACCCGGCTATTGTCGGCCTGGAGAAATCCCGGCAGGTCGAAAGGCTGTTCGCCGACAAGGCCGTCGCGGCGCTGGAATCCTTCGGCCCCGAAGCTGATATTTTGCGCCAACTGCCTATAGCCCTTCTGGAACGCGGTAAATAGCCAAAACAACCTAATTCCATCCGGGGGTTGTATATCAATCCTGTTGTTGTTAAGTGGTAATGTTTTTGGTATAATGCTAGGCTTGGGCAAATGTACGAAATACTTGAACAAATCAACGGCCCGGCCGACCTCAAGAAGCTGACCGTGGGGCAGTTAAAGACTCTGGCAGATGAAATACGCCAGTTCATACTCGCTTCAGTCAGCAAGACGGGAGGGCATCTGGCCAGTAATCTTGGTGTGGTGGAGGTTACGCTGGCGCTGCATTATGTCTTTGATTTTGCAAAGGACAAACTGCTCTGGGACGTCGGCCATCAATGTTACGCCCACAAGATAATCACCGGCAGAAGGGAAATCTTTCACAGGCTCCGCCAGGCCGGCGGGCCGAGCGGTTTTCCTAATCCGGCTGAGAGTGTTTATGACCAGTTCGAGGTGGGACACGCAGGAACTTCGGTAGCTACGGCTATAGGCATGGCGTTGGGTCAGGGCCAGCTTAAACAGGATGATAAGATAGTGGCGCTGGTAGGTGACGCGAGCATCGTAAACGGCTTGAGCTTCGAAGCGCTGAATAACCTCGGTCTTGTCAAACGTCAGCTCCTGATAGTTCTCAACGACAACTCGATGGCGATAGACGCGACACAGGGTGCAGTGGCCAAGTATTTTTCGAGGATAAGACTAAGCCAGACGTATGAAGATTTGCGCAAGACAACGAAGAACATCCTTGAACACACGCCGCTGATTGGAAAGAGCGTCGAGGAGACAATCGAACGTATAAAGAAGCATATCAGAATGGCCCTGCCCGCAAGTCAGATATTCGAGAGTCTCAACATTCCGTACTTCGGTCCGGTTGACGGTCATGATATAGGTTCGCTTATAGAGCTGTTTGCTGCGCTTGGCCAGCATGACCATCCTGCAATTCTGCATGTTTATACGAAAAAAGGCGAGGGCTTTACCCCCGCAGGTGACGAGCCGCACAAATACCATTCCACCGGGCCATTTAAGATAAACGGTGGTTTGGTTGAGAAGCCGGTGGCTGCGAAACGCAAATTTACCGATGCCTTTGGCGGATATCTGGCTGAGCTTGCCGAGAAAGACGAACGAGTTATTGCCATTACCAGCGCGATGCGCAGCGGCACGGGTCTGGAGCTTTTCAGAAAGAAATTCCCTGACAGGTTTTATGACGTGGGTATTGCCGAGAGTGCGGCGGTTGACATAGCGGCGGGCCTTGCCAAGACGGGCCTTAAGCCTGTTGTCTGCATATACAGCACTTTTCTGCAGCGCAGTTTCGACCAGATATTTCAGGAAGTTGCCTTGCAGAATCTGCCGGTTGTTTTCTGTATCGACCGAGCGGGGCTGGTCGGCGATGATGGTCCGACGCATCACGGGCAGATGGATATAGGCTATTTTCGGATGATGCCGAATATGGTCCTTGTTGCGCCCACAGATGGGCCGGAGGTAAAACTTGCGCTGGAGTTTGCATTGAATGAAGGCAAGCCTGTTTGTATCAGGTATCCCAAGGACGTCGTACCGGCGGATGACTATGACCGGTCGGCGTGCACCGGACCGTTCAAACTTGGAAAGAGTGTTGTCGTAAGAACGGCTGAGGACGCTACGGTATCTATTGTTGCCTACGGCGCCGTGTTGACAGCGGCTTTAGAAGCGGGCCAAATGCTGGCTGAAGAAGGCATCGAGGCTGAGGTGATAAATGCCCGCTTTGCGGCGCCGGTCGACGGGATGATTCTTGATGCAGACAGGCCAATCATAACCGTTGAAGACCACGGATTGTCCTGCGGTTTTGGTTCGGCGCTGTTAGAAGCCGCCGCCTCGGCCCAGGCCGGCAAGGTGATAATTCCAATCGGCTCACCCCGAAAATTTATCAGGCACAGCAAGCGGAGCGAGCAGCTTAACGCAGCAGGAATAAATGCCGATAAAATAGTCCGAACTGCAAGGGACATACTTAACCTGGCCCGGCTCAAGGGCGTAGCAATAGGTACCGATAACCTTGGCAATTCGGATGCGTAAGTAAAAATCATGGCAGAATCAGAGGTGAAAAAACTTGTCGTATTCAGAGACCCCGTCAAAGGCCGGGTCAATGATGTTGTTGCAGGATTTCTTGAATTTGCCAAAGGAAAATGCCAAGTCGTCGCCAGTTGTCATATCGACGAATGCAGCCCACAGATTCTGTCCGAGAGCGATTTTGCGGTGGTATTCGGCGGGGACGGCAGTATTATCTCCGCGGCCAGGAGTCTGGCCCAGACCAATGTCCCTGTAATTGGCGTAAACCTCGGCAAGCTCGGGTTCCTTGCTGAGTTCAGCGCGGATGAACTTAAGCAGAACCTTGAAGACATCCTGAACGGCAGGACACGAATAGAAAAGCGGATGATGCTTGACTGCGCTGTTTTCGACGGCAAAAAGGACAAATTCTGTGCGCAGGCTGTGAACGATGTCTATATTATGGCGGGGCCTCCGTTCAGGATGATAGAATTGCGGATTACCGTGGATGGTCAGCCTTTGGCGGATTGTGCCAGTGACGGTTTGATTATTTCGACTCCGACCGGCTCGACCGCTTACAATCTGTCGGCAGGCGGGCCTATACTGTCGCCAAAGATGGAGGCTATGGTCGTGACCTCAATATGTCCGCACTCGCTGAGCTTCAGGCCCATAGTTATAAACGCAGAAAGCAAAATTGAAGTAGCCGCAGTGCACCTCAACGAGGGTTCGGCGGTATTGGTTGACGGACAGGTTTCGGCGCCGCTGGGAATGGATGATGTGGTTCGGATTGGGCGAGCGAAGGAGGTGTTTTTGATTGTCAACAATCCGCTGCGGACTGAATGGGATACCCTGGCCAGCAAGCTGAGCTGGGCGGGAAAGCCAAAGTACAAGGGCTTTTGAGACGATATTTGGAATTGAGCCCCGTTAGAAATTGAAGCCTATCAGCGGGGTGAACACGACGCAGGGCCGTCGTGTAGTAAGTATTATGAGAGCTGAGATATTGAAAATTCGGGCATTATCGCTCGTCACGGCGGAGCATGCCGTAGCCGGGCTGGTAGTTATCCTGGCCGCCGCCGCTTTCGCTCAAAATGGTAGTTCTCTAAGCAACCCGTCTGTTCGCAACCCCCTCGGCAGCGGAACCACTCCTGTAACGGCGTACCAAAGCGGGCTTGTGGCTTCGCCAAACCCGATTGACCCGATCAGTGATCTTATAGTTACGGGCAATGTTGGCGGCGGAAAACATTTTCGCGGGGTGATGCCTTACAATGCAATAAGTGATTTCGGAGGTCGGCTCGGCTCGGGAACACTCGACGATTTTCTCAGAAGGTCCACGGTCCCGCAGAATTATTACAGCGGCGGCCTGGCACCTTTCTATTCACAAACGGGCACGGTCACGCGCATCGTCCCAGGAACTAACATGGTTGTTATACCACCTTCGACGAAGGTCAGGACACAGAGTGCCGAATCGCTTAGCCGCGGACCGCTCCTGTTTGGCCAGACAGAGGAGGACGCGACTTTGAGAACCGACTCGCTGGATTTGGGTCGAGTCGGGTTCTTTCCTATGAGTACCGAGCAGGTGGGGCCGTACCTGTCCCTAAGGGAACAAGACCAGGCAGAGAAGGAAAAGGACCGTGAAAGGTACCAGCAGCAGTATAAGCAGTTTAACGAGCAGTTAAAAGGGCTTAGCCAGGACGTTGATGAACTCCAACGACGCCTTGACGGCCGGAGCCAGATTAAGCCTTCCATTGAATCCGATTCTGACAGGGCCTACGGGCAGGGATTGGAGATGTTAAATAAGCCGCAAGTTCCGTTAGAGCCGGAGTTGCCCGGTTCGCCGCAGCTGCCTTTTGTCCAGCAACGGCAGCAGCCAGAAAAAGTTGACATCTACGAAAAGATGCTCGATGAGTACGAGGAGTCGAAAAAGGCTTATGAAGAGTTTGCGGAACCTGAAGGTACCGAAGGACAGACGGATACCGGCAAGACTAAGCCGAAGACAGACGTTTTTAAGAGGAAGCTCAAATACGAACAAGCGGCGAGGATTACACCTGCTCAGCCGGCCCCGGCGCAGCCGGAGCCTGCCGAAAAGAAACCGGCCTCGGAGCTGGAAATTCTGGCCCGGACCCGAAGGGTACTGTCTGAGCGGCAGACGTTCGCCGGTTATTCACAGGACAAGTTCAACCAGTATATGCGTGCGGCTGAGCAATACATGCAGCAGGGCAAGTTCTACCTTGCTGCCGATGCATATTCGTATGCCTCAATTTATAAGCCGCTGGACCCACTGGCTTACGCCGGAAAAAGCCATGCCCTGTTCGCAGCCGGTGAGTACTTAAGCAGCGCGCTGTATCTGAGCCGTACAATTGAGATATTCAACGGGTACGTTGATTTCAAGATTGACATTGCCACCATGATAGGCGATATGGACACAATCGAAAGAAGAATCGCCGACATCAAAGCATGGATAGAACTGAGCTCGGCGCCGGAGCTGGAGTTCCTGCTGGCGTATGTTTATATGCAGCTTGACCGTCTGGATAAGGCCTCGGAGGCTATTAACGCCGCGTATAAAAGGATGCCGGACGTACCGGCTGTCGGTCTGTTGAAAGCGGCTATCGAACAGCGGAGGAATCGGTAGTGCACGGTCCTGCGTAAGCCAAAGCCTATGATAAGGCTCAATACGTCTCTTGAAATAGAGCAGTACTTTGATGATGATGGTCCTCTTGCGCGTGCTTTGGTCAAATTCGAGCCGCGACCACAGCAGGTGAAGATGGCTTGTGCGGTTTATCAGGCCCTGCTGAACGGCCGCCGCCTTGTGGTCGAGGCCGGAACGGGCGTAGGAAAGAGCTTCGCATACCTTATACCCGCAATACACAATCTTGCAAAAAATGGGGCAAAGAAGGGCAAAAAGACACTCATCAGCACTTTTACTATCACACTGCAGGAACAGCTTGTCGGCAAGGACATACCTGCACTGGCTAAAGTGCTGCCTCAGAATTTTTCGGCGAGGTTAGCAAAGGGAAGGGCGAATTATGTCTGTCTTCGCCGTCTGAAGTTTGCGCTGCGTCGCGGCAGAACTCTATTTACCCAGATAACCGACGAGCTCGAACAGATAAACCGCTGGTCTGTTGATACCACCGACGGCTCGCTGAGTGATTTGCCTTTTGTTCCATCAGCCGAGGCGTGGGATGCGGTCCGAAGTGAGCATGGGAGCTGCCCGGCGTCAAGATGCAGTCACTTTAAGGACTGTTTCTGGCGTAAGGCCAGACGGCGGCTCGATACCGCCGATATAATCATAGCCAACCATGCGCTGATGTTCAGCAACCTGGTCCTCAAAGAGCAGGGGCATAGTCTTTTGCCGGAATATAATTTTGTCATTATCGACGAGGCCCACAATATCGAAAATGTCGCACAGGACCACTTCGGCATCGACATCAGCAATCGACGCGTAAGCTACCTGCTCGACAGATTGTACAGCAGCCGCACTAAAGGGGGGTTGCTGGCATACAACAAGCAGGCTCGAAGAGCCATCGACCTTGTGGACACTGTCAGGACGGCCGGCCGCAGGTTCTTTAAGAACGTTCGCAACTGGTACGAGCAAAACGAGGATGAAACCGGCGGGAGGTGCTACAGCAACTTTGTTGATGATAATCTGTCGGGACATCTGAAGCTTCTGCGAGCCGAGCTTTCGTCTTTGGCGAATAAGACCAGTGATACCGACGAAAAATATGAGACCATGAGGTTCGCAAACCTGGCTGCTGAGCTTGTTGTCGACCTCCAGAATTTTATCACCCAACAACTAACAGAGCAGGTTTACTGGGTTGAGCTCAGCGGGCAGCGGGGCACGACCATAAGACTCAAGAGCGCACCGTTAAATGTCGGCGAATATGTCAAAAGGACATTGTTTGATGTTTATGAATCTGTAGTGCTCACGTCCGCCACTCTAAGCTGCGACGGCGGAAAGACCGGAGATTTCGATTTTCTTGCGGGCCGGGTCGGCCTTGAAGATTTTGATGCTCTCAAGCTCGGTTCACCGTTCGATTATCAACGGCAGGTTACGCTTTACATTGAAAAAGATTTGCCGGACCCCAATGAGCCCGGCTTTGTGGACTCCGCCGCCGCGGTAATAGAAAAATATGTCGAGAAGACCGCCGGCAGGGCATTCGTGCTTTTTACCAGCTACGAGATGCTTAACAAGGTCGCCGAAAAAACAGCCGCATGGTTCAGCGAACGATGTTTTAACTTTTTGTGTCAGGGTGACAGATTCGACCGCAGCACACTGCTCAAAAAGTTTAAAGCCCACAATAACAGTGTACTGTTCGGGACCGACAGCTTCTGGCAGGGGGTGGATGTGCCGGGTGCGGTCCTGAGCAATGTAATAATCGTAAGATTACCCTTTGCCGTACCGAACCATCCTTTAGTCGCCGGCAGAGTCGAGCAAATCAGACAGCAGGGCGGCAACCCCTTCTTTGAATACCAGTTGCCCTCGGCGATTATCAAATTCAAACAGGGTTTCGGAAGACTTATCCGCAGCAGGACCGATACCGGTATTGTTGCGGTACTGGACAGCCGGATTATAAACAAGAAATATGGCCAGCGTTTTTTGTCTTCGATTCCGCAATGCAGGATTGAAGTCGTCGGCGCAAGGAGCTGAGCGACTGTCAGATGAACGAGCCTGGTGTCTTCAGGCTATATTGTAACGGCTTTTAGTCTTTCGCGGGTGTCAATCTCGGTCTCGGTTTGTTCGCCCGGCTTGAAAGGCAGCGGCTCGGCAAACTGCATAGCTACCCGTCGTATGTAACCGTTAACTTCATCGACTCTGCAGATTTTGCCTGTGCGGGTGAAACTAGCCAGGCCGAAGGAACTGTCTGAATCGAATTGCGGTACGCTGAAACGCGCGGTCACGTCCTGGCCGGGGTAAGGACAACACTGGTCATTACAGCAGGTAAATGCCGCGCCCCGGCTTGATACGTCAACCATCTGACCTTGCATGAGAATCTCGTCGAAATCCTCCGCGAACCAGACGGGCCAATGATAACGAAGCCTACGCTCTTTTCTTCTCTCAGAGTTTTCTTCCATTTTCCTGCTCCTTTAAAAGCCGTTGTTACAGACATCGACAAATACCGGCAGCCGCTTAATAACGGCCACTGGAAAAAAGTGCTCTTACAGGACTGAAACTTGTGATTAACCCCCTGTCAGCCTTGAAATGCATTACGACCGGTGGTTGCCCAAGCAACTTTTACCGGAAGGAGAAAGCAATGTTCCTATAACCTCAAATTTTCAGTTGTTGGACCAGATGTACAAATTCCCGGCCTCTTTGTTCATAATTATCGAACATGTCATAGCTGGCGCAGGCAGGACTAAGTAAAACCACATCACCTTTCCGGGCCGTTATGTTTGCCGTCCTGACTGCATCAGCAAGGGATTTACAAATCTCAACTGTAACGTTTTTCCCGCAGGGCGCTGCTTCAATAGCTGCTTTAATCTTTTCGGCGGTATCGCCGATAAGGATGGCACAGCGGGCTCTTGCAGCTATTACTTTTGCCAGCTCGTCGAAGGACAGCTTCTTGTCGTATCCTCCTGCTATTAGAAGCAGCGGCTCTTCAAAGGCTTCCAGTGCTGCGACGGCGGCTTCGGGTGTGGTTGCCTTTGAATCGTTGAACCATCTGAGGCCATTGCGTTCGGCTATGAACTGCAGGCGATGCGGCAGTGCCGTAAAATCCTTTATGCAGTCTGCTATGGCCGATTCATCGACGCCGAAAAGCCCTGCAATAGTCATTGCGCCTGCCAGGTTGGAAAGATTGCATCTGCCCGGCAAAGTAAATTGCCTGCGAACCCCTGAGGGGACGTCGTCTGCGCTGTAGGTCAAGCATTTCCGGTGCGGCTGTTTTTTGTATTTCTCGTACCACTTAGCTGCAATGTTATCTTCGCGGTTGAATATGGATACTGCCTGCTTGTTTTGCTCAGGCTTTTGATAGTCAAAAAGCAGCTCCTTGGCGGTGCAGTATTTTTCAAACGTGCCGTAGCGGTCCAGATGGTTGGGTAAAAGATTCGTAAGCAGCGCAACCTGCGGTGCCTTATGCTCTGCCGCTAACTGTTCAATTTGAAAACTCGAGAGCTCGAGCACCACTATGTCATGTGCTTCGATTTTGTCCAGCAGCATCAGCAGGGGCTCGTTACCTATGTTGCCGCTAAGCCATACCTTTCCATAGTCCGTCCTGTTCGCGCTGTGCAGCAGATGGGCCGTAAGGGCGGCGGTTGTGCTCTTGCCGTTCGAGCCGGTTATGCCGATAGCCGTTGCCGGGCACAACTCAAAAAATATGCCCATTTGTGAGGTGACAATACTGCCGCCTCTTGCGGCAATTTTCAGAAACCTGTTCTGTAAGGGGACCGCAGGATTTGCAATGACTATATCTGCATTTTCAAAGTCATCTTCGCGGTGGCTGCCAAGGTGATACTCAATGTTAGGATATGCACTTAGCTGCTTTAATGAGGCGGCAAGCTCATCGGCTTCTGCCAGGTCCGTCACCACAACGTTCGCGTCTTTGCTTGCCGCAAATCTTGCCGCATCGACGCCGCCGCCGAATCGGCCCAGTCCCATGACAAGGACGGTCTTGCCTGATAAGAAGTCATGATTCATAACTTGTTACCCACCGCGCGAGAACCAGGTTCCCGTTATGGCCTCTTGCCGTCTGCAGGGCCTATAGTTTTTCCGGCACGAAGTGAATCGTTACCTTTCCTGCTTCGATTCTGACGTTATCTATACGAACTTTTGCTTCCTCGATTTCGAAAACCGGCTCGAAAGGCGTATCCAATAGTAGCGCGGCCATGAGCTTGGCCCGCCAGTCGTCATCTTCTAATTGCCGGCGCGTTGCTTCATTATTGTAGATTGCTCCGGCGAGAAGCTTTGCGACAGTGGTAACACTTACCGCACCTATCTTTACCCTGGTCACGTTCAGATGCAATAGGCCTTGTTCGTCGATGCGCCCCGTTCCCTCGATGACAACGAACAGTTCCACAGTGTCCAGATTGACCATTCCACGAAGCAGGATACTGTCAGGTTCGAATTTGACTTCAGGGGTGGCGAATGACGCCTCTCCAACTTGTTTTGGCCAGCCTGACCGGGCGATTATATCGCCGATACCCTCCTCGGTGATGAGAAGGTCGAAAGGCTCACCGGCCTGAGCACCGTTGTAGAGGTCCTGACTGATTACGTGCGTCAGATACTTGCTGACCTGCCTGTCTTCAATTGTCTGCGGAGGTTCATAGCCCGAAGGCTTGTGTAATAACAATACTGCGGTTATTGTAAGTGCGACTATTAGACCGGCTGCCGTCAGCAGGGTCAGCTTCAGGGCGTAATGTTTTCGCGGTCGATTTTTTTGCAGGTCTTTGTGCTTTTGCTGTTCTATCAGTTCGTCTATGTGCATTTGGCCGTTGCCGCGATTAAATTCGGAAAATCATCTATTGTTTTGACCTCACTCGTCTTGGCGTAGGCGCCAAGCCGTACCAGGAAATAACCTCGGATGAATCCGGTTCTGCTTGATGTTTTATTTGGGCCTTGCTTAAAACCTGACGTGTGATTATAGTACGTGGGTTGTTTATTGAAAAGATTTTTAAGCCTGAGTTTTGTTTTATTAGAAAGACAGGAAGAAGCTATGTCGAACCATTTCGCCGACCGTCTCTGCGATGCCGTAAAGAGCAAGAGGACCTCTTTGGTAGTCGGATTGGACCCGGTTTACAGCAGATTGCCCGAGGCCATAAGGACCCATCGGGCGATGAATGATGAAAATGATGCGGCGGCGGCTGTTGACGCCATATTCGATTTTTGCACTCAGGTGACGCGTATAATCGCACCCCTTGTGCCCGCCGTGAAAATAAATATCGCATTTTTTGAAAAGTATCTCTGGGAGGGTCTGGAGACCTTCTATTCTCTTATCAGTGAGGCCGAAGAGCTCGGCCTTGAGATTATCGCCGACGTCAAGCGCGGTGATATCGGCCATACCGCTGAATTGTATGCCGCGGCCCATTTGCAGAATCCCGAGCTGGTCGGCCTGGAGGACACGATTACCGCTGACGCAATTACGATAAGCGGTTTTGCCGGCGTTGAAGGCATTAAACCATTTGCCGATATGGCCAACCGGCAGGGCAAAGGCGTCTTTGTCTGGGTGCGTTCGAGCAATCCAGGCGGCGCGGTGATTCAGGATTTTGCGGATGCTGATGGCCGCAAGCTCTATCAGCAGATTGCTGAGATTGTCAACGAAGTCGCCTGTGAACGACAGCGAATCGGCGCCAGCGGATACAGTAATGTCGGCATGGTTGTGGGAGGTCTTGGCTCGGATGAGGCCGCAACCCTTCGAGGTCAATATGATAAAATCTGGTTCCTCGTTCCCGGCTTTGGCTCGCAGGGAGCGTCCGCAGCCGATTGTGTCAAATTGTGCAAGACCGACGGGACCGGCGCACTTATAAATGCCTCCCGGTCAATAACTTACGCTTACGAGAAGCCCAAATACAAAGAGCAGTTCGGCGATGACTGGAAAAAGTGCATCGAGCAGGCCGTTATCGACGCCAAAGTCGAATTAGCAAACGCTATGACCACGCTTCTTTAACCAAATTATAGCATCCTTTTTGTCAGTAACGGGCCGCATAAAAATAAAAAAGTAGAATGTCCCCTTTTCCCCAGACGGGGCTGGAGCAGGTTTTTGGCTTGTTTTGGCCGGCTGGTTGTATATCATAGTTTTGCCGGGAAAACGTTTTGATGGTGATAATATGATTGCTTTGGTCGAGCAAAATCTGGATGCAGTAAAAAAATTCTGCCGGCAGTACCGAGTTCGGCGTCTTGAGCTTATAGGTTCCTCAATGACGGCAGAAGAGTTTGATGCCAATAAAAGTGATATTGATTTCCTCGTCGAGTTCGAACCGTTAAAACAGGGCGAGCACGCCGATACATACTTCGGCCTGCTGGAGTCACTGGAATCGCTTTTCAACAGGCACGTTGACCTTGTAATGGTTCGTGCCGTGAAAAATCCTTATTTCCTTGAATCTATCAATAAGAGTCGAAAGGTGCTCTATGCAACTTGAGGCCAAGAAACTGCTCGAGGATATTCGGCAAGCCTGTGAAGAAATACTTGCTTTTACCGATGGTAAAGTGTTTCAGGATTATACAGGGGACCGGCTGCTGCGAAGTGGCGTAGAAAGGCAGTTTGAAATAATTGGTGAAGCGTTGAACCGTTTGGTTAAGGCCGCCCCCGATGTGGCTGGTCAGGTCAGCCAATACAAACGCATCATCTCTTTTCGCAATATCCTGATTCATGGATACGACCTCGTTGAAGATGCTGTTGTTTGGGATATTGTAGCCAAAGACCTCCCATTGCTCCATAGCCGGGTGGTCAAGCTGCTGGGCGATGCTAATTAGTTGAGCAAAAGGGTTTTCTTGACGATAGCATTGTTTGCGGTTATGAGAACGAAGCCGGTTCGACGAAGAGAACCGGGATTTGGGGCGAAAAAACAGGTTTTTTGGCAAAAATATTATTGCTTTGGCCGTGATTGACGATTACCATTATATAGCTGTGGCTAAGCCACAGCAGCCAAAGCTGAAAGTTTGAAGTAAAGGTACTGTAGAAAATGGACTTTGCAGGGTTAACAAGCCGTGGAAAATAGGCGCAACAAAGCGGTTGCGCGACGGCGCCTTTGCGTAAACGGTGGCTTGGGCGTGGATGTTTCTGCTTCATTGGCGGTAAACGAACGGGCGTTTTGCTTGAGGAGGCGGCTGATGTAGCGAAGAAAAAGGCCTGCGTTTGTCGAGGTGTTTTTGAAGTGGAAACCTGTTTTGGTTTCTATTTTTTTTGGTTGTTGTATAGGAAGTAGGAAGATAGATGGTCAATCAGGATTTGGTCAGAATCGTCGAGAACATAGCTCGCGACAGGAACATTGACAAGGAGTCGATATTCCTTGATTTGGAGGAGGCCATGATTTCCGCCGCGAGAAAGCACTTCGGTCAGCCGGAGGGTGATGTGGTGGTTAATATTGACAGGACCAGCGGCGAGGTCACGGCTTTCAAAGACGGTAAGCAGATAGAAATACGCCAGCTCGGACGAATCCCTGCCCAGACCGCAAAGCAGGTCATGATTCAGAAAATCCGAGCCGATGAGCGCGAGAGCATCTACGCTGAATTCAGCCAGCGAAAAGGCACTATCGCCAGTGGAAGCGTCGTTCGTTACGAGAGGGGTTCTGTCGTAGTGAATCTTAACCAGCGGGTTGAAGCTCTTTTGCCCAGGAGCGAACAGATAATGGGCCAGACCCACAGACCGGGTGAAAGGATTCGCGCAATGATTCTGGATGTCAGGGAGATATCCAGCCAGGTCAAAATCATATTGTCCCGCACTCATCCTGATTTTATAAGAAGGTTGTTCGAGATCGAGGTGCCGGAAATTGCAGAGGGCGTTATCGAAATACGGGCGCTGGCCAGAGAAGCGGGCTACCGCACCAAGGTGGCGGTTGCCTCGCTCGACGACAAGGTGGACCCGGTCGGGGCCTGCGTAGGCGTGCGCGGCAGCAGAATCAAGAATATCGTCGAAGAACTCGGCGGTGAAAAAATTGACATTGTTCGCTGGAACGAGTCTTCTCAGGTCCTTATTACAAACGCCCTCAAACCTGCTGATGTCAGTGAAATAGCGCTTTGCTTCGAGCTGGGCAGGGCTACTGTAGTTGCCGATGAGGACCAGCTTAGTCTGGCTATAGGAAAGCACGGACAGAACGTGCGTCTGGCTGCCAGACTGACCGGCTGGGATATCGATATACTTACTCCCGATGAGTATAACGAGGGTATCGAAAGGCTTACGAATTGTGTTAAGTCCGTTACCGGCGCAGACGACACGCTCGTCGATAAACTGATTGCCCTGGGTATCATATCTATTCTGGACCTCGATGACGTCGGGCCCGAACCGCTGATAAGTGAACTGCAGTCGGATGCTAAGCTGGCGAATAAACTCGTTGCAGCTGCTGCTGAGCAGGCCAAACTGCTGGCCGCCGAATCCAGGCAGACACAGGCGGAAGCGGCTATGCAGAAGGAAACCGAGACTGTTCAGGCTGAACAAGACTCGCATGAAGGCGATAATATCTGACCGACATTGCCTTGAGCTGGTTATAGTGGAGACTTTTTGGCTACTACAAGAGTGTACATTTTGGCAAAAGAGCTTGGCGTAAAGAGCTCTGCAATCGTCAATAAGTGCCGGGATGAGAATCTTGACGTCAAGAATCATATGTCAACGATATCGGCCGGACTGGCTGCGACGATACGCGAGTGGTTCAGCGAGGGCGAGAATGTTACCACCGTCGAAACGGCTGAAAAGGTCGATCTGGAAAAGGTAAAAATAAAGAAAAAAGCCAAGCGAAAGGCCGTAAAGAAAAAAGCCGGCAAGGCCGAGCCGAAGTCAGAGCAAGACATCTCGGTTGCCCAGGCTCAGGCCCAAGCGGGGACGGATGCCGAAGCCGAGATGATTCCCGAACAGCCGGTGTCCGGCGTAGCCATAGCCGAGCCGGCCGCTGAGCCCAGGCCCGAACCTGAGCCGGTTGTGCCCGCCGGACCTAGGCTCGAAAAACCTGCTCCGGCAAAACTCGCAGGGCCGAAGGTTGTGCGGGTTGAAGAACCTGAGCCCGAAGTAGTCCGTAAGCTCCGTCCGAGACGCCGATATGACGAACCCACGACCGAACCTTTAATGGGCAGGGTCGAAGAGCAGGGTATGGATGATGGCGACATTGAACAGGCGACGCTCTCGAAGAGACAGAAGAGCCGAACACACGGCCGTCGTCGCGAAGAGCAGGAAATCGAAGCCGTCCGAAGAGCGAAGTTTCTTACTCAGAGGCGCGAGAGGGACCTTGAAGAAAGACAGGCTCGATTGAGTGCTGCCGCCGGTGAGGGTATGAGGCTGCGGCCGGTACGAAAAATCGCTGCAAAGAAGTCCTCCGTTAGTGCTCCAACTATCCATGTCGAGAGGCTTACTCTTTCTGAGCCAATAACTGTCAAAAGTCTTTCTGCCAGTCTTGCCGTCAAAGCTACCGACATTATTGCAAAGCTGATGCAGCAGGGCGTAATGGCGACCGCTAATCAGGTCATAGCACCGGATGTTGCAGAACTTGTTGTGCTGGAATTCGGTGCAGAGCTTACCGTGGAGAAAAAGCCCTCCATCGAGGAAAAAATACGAGTTGAGTTTGAAGATCGACCTTGCAGTAACCTCAAGAAACGTCCCGTCGTAGCGACCATGCTCGGCCATGTTGACCACGGCAAGACGAGCCTGCTCGATAAGATTCGCTCTACGCAGGTGCAGGCTGGTGAGGCGGGAGGCATCACACAGCATATCGGGGCCTCTTGCGTCAGTTGGCAAAATCACACGGTGACCTTCCTCGATACGCCGGGTCATGAGGCCTTTACGGCGATGCGGGCGCGCGGCGCCAATATGACCGATGTAGTGGTCCTGGTTGTTGCCGCCGATGACGGTGTGATGCCGCAGACGCTGGAGGCTATAAACCATGCCAAAGCTGCTGAAGTGCCGGTGCTTGTGGCGCTTAATAAGATTGACCTGCCGGGTATCGATATCAATCGGATATACGCCCAGCTTGCCGAGCATGACCTGACACCGACAGAATGGGGCGGCCAAACCGAGGTGGTGAAAACCAGCGCCGTTACCGGCGAAGGAATCAATGACCTGCTCGAGCACCTCGATTATGTTTCGGAGCTGCGCGAGTTCAAAGCTGATGATACTGTTCCGGCCACCGGATGGGTTGTGGAGGCTAAAATGGATTCGCAGCGCGGTCCGGTTGCCACTCTTCTCATTAAAGAAGGTAAGATAGGTAAGGGTGATGTTGTTTTGGCCGGCTCTGCTTTTGGCAAAATCAAGATGCTTCGCGACAGCAGGGGCAAGACCATTAAGACCGCCACCAGCTCGATGCCGGTTGAAATCACGGGACTCAGCGATGTCCCTCAGGCCGGCGACAGGTTCTACGTTATCGATGATATTAACCGTGCAAAAGCGGCCGCTGAAGAAAACAGGGCTCGTGAGCGCGAAAGTACCCTTGCCAGAAGAACGCAGGTCACGTTAGACAATCTCTTTAGCCAGATTGAAGCCGGAAACGTCAAAGAGCTCAACATTATTATCCGTGCCGATGTGCAGGGTTCGGTTGATGTCCTTACCAAATATCTCTCCGAGCTCAGCACCGAAGAAGTAAGGATTAAAATCCTGCACGCGGCGCCGGGCGGGATTACCGAGGGCGACGTTGTTCTTGCCGAAGCTTCTAATGCGCTTATTATTGGCTTTAATGTCGTTGCCGAAGAAGCTGTTTCAAAAATAGCTGAAGAAAAAGGTGTAGACATAAGGCTCTACAACGTCATCTATCGTATAACCGAAGACCTGCAGAAGTCTATGGTCGGTCTGCTTGAGCCTGAGGAAAAGGAGAACGGTCTCGGCCGTGCTGTGGTGCGCAACATCTTCAAGATATCGAGGATAGGTACTATCGCAGGCTGTTATGTCAGTGACGGCATGGCCGCCAAAAATGCAAAGGTCAGACTTATCCGTGACAGCATAGTAATCAGGGACGAGCTGACGATTGCTTCGCTCAAGCATTTCAAGGATGACGTTCGCGATGTCAAAGCCGGCCTGGAGTGTGGAATAAAGATAGCCAGGTTTGATGATATTAAGGTGGATGACGTTCTGGAATTTTACGAGATTGTCAAGGTAGCCAGAATGCTTTAATTATGGAGGGGGTTCCTCGAACGCAATAAAAAACGTTGGGGACCCCGGTTGGACTGATGCCGACCCGCCGGCAGGAAAAATTTGCTCGGCTGATTAAAGAGGCGGTCAGTAGCGCTATCCGTGACGGTCTGAACGACCCGCGTATTGCCGGGTTCGTGAGTGTCACCAGGGTACAGGTATCGGCGGACCTGCGAAACGCTGATGTATTCCTGAGTGTTTTCGGAGGCGACGAGGCGTCGCAGCGACGGACCTTTGAGGCGATAGAGCACGGCAGAAGCAGAATCCAGTCCCTGATGGCGGACAGGCTCGATAGTAAGTTTTGCCCCGTCCTGCACCTGAAAATGGACGAGGTCTTTAAGAAAACTCTGGAGACAATGAAGCTGATTGACCAGGCATCACGACAGTTCAGGAACTCAGACCCGATGCAGTCACAGCAGGACTAATGTTAAAACAGTATCAGTTGGGATTTAACTCGGTCAGAATTATATGAAAGACAGCAGGAAATATGCCGCGGAGATACAGAAGTTCTACCGCTCTTTAAAGCGAAGGGGTCCCAAAGTCAAAAAAGTGGAATATGACGATATCGCCGAATCTCTTGTCCACGCAGCCGTTCTTGAACATGTGAGCGAGTCGGCCATGAGGGCCGCTTTCAAGAGGTTTGGTGAGCACTTTGTGGATTTCAATGACCTGAGAGTTTCCCGTCCTGAGGAAATCGTTGATATGCTCGGCCAGGACAGCGAAGAGGCGCGGAAAGTGGGTGCTGGTGTTGTCCGCATCCTTACCAGTGTTTTTCGTAAATACAATAACGTTAATCTTGGTTCTTTACGAAAGCTCGGTAAACGCCAGGGGCGGGTCATTCTCGAAAAGTTCGACGGTATGAGCCGGTTTTGCGTTGATTATTGTATGCTTACAGCATTGCAGGGGCATGCCATACCGCTGACCGAAGCGATGGTAAAATACCTTAAAGACAACGGTCTGGTGCATCCCGAGGCGCAGCTCGATGAGATAGAAGGCTTCTTAACGCGACAGGTTTCTGCGGCGAACGCCTACGAATTTTACGTTTTGCTTCGCAGGGAAAGCGAATCAAAAGGCCCGGGCGCCCGCGTGAAAAAGACCACAACCAGAGCCAAAACGGCCAAAAAGCAGACGAAGAAAAAGAGCAGGAAGAAAAAATAGAAAGGACAGTTGAGTCAAGATGCCCGAATCAATAGTTAAACTTGGTATACCCTCAGGAAGCCTGCAAAGTGCGACAATTGAAATGTTCAACAAAGCGGGTTTTGACATTACCGGTGCAGAGCGAAGTTATTTGCCTCGCATAGATGACGAGCAGATAGAGCTCATTATGCTTAGGGCGCAGGAGATGAGCCGTTACGTCGAGGATGGAGTGCTCGATGCGGGAATCACCGGATATGACTGGATATTGGAGAACGGCTCGGACGTTGTCGAGGTATGCGAACTGGCCTACAGCAAGGCTACGGCAAAACCGGCACGATGGGTCCTGGCCGTTCCGAATGAGTCGGATATCCGCAGCCCTATGGACCTGCAGGGTAAAATAATCGCTACCGAGCTGGTCAGTGTCACCAAAAAATACTTCGCAGACAAGGGTATCAATGTGAAGGTTGAATTCAGCTGGGGTTCAACCGAAGTAAAGGCACGACTGGTCGATGCTATCGTAGAATTGACCGAGACAGGGTCGTCTCTGGCCGCCAATAATCTTCGGGAGATAGACACCATTGCAACGTCCACCACAAGGTTTATTGCGAACAAGAAATCGTGGCAGAACAAGGCTAAGCGCGAAAAGATTGAGAATATCGCTATTCTGCTCAACGCAGCCATTGATGCACGGACCAAAGTCGGCCTGAAGCTCAACGCCAAAAAAGGCGACCTGCAGTCGGTTTTGAAGCTGCTTCCTGCTGAAAAGAGCCCGACCGTATCCAGCCTGGCCGATTCGGATTATATCGCAGTGGAGGTCATAATCGACGACGAGATTGAGCGAGAGCTTGTCCCCGCCTTAAAACGGGCGGGCGCTTCGGGCATAATTACCTACCCAATCAACAAAGTAATTCACTGACAGCGCAGCGGTTGGCTTATGCGGTACCGCAAGATACCAAACGAGACAGTTAGACGATTGCCGGTTTATCTGCGCGCGCTGCATATTCTCGGCCAACAGGGCAAAGCGAGCACATCCAGCACAGACCTGGCGGATATGGTCGCTGTCAACTCCTGGCAGGTTCGCAAAGACTTCTCATATTTTGGCGCGTTCGGCAAACCCGGCAGCGGTTATGAGATTGATGGTTTGAAAAAGCAGATTGCCAGGATACTTCGACTTGATACCGAGCATAAAGTGGCGCTTGTCGGGGTTGGAAATCTGGGCTCGGCGGTGCTGGCCTACGCTGGTTTTGCACCGTATGGATTCGATATCGTCGCCGCTTACGACTGCGACCCGAAAAAGGCCGGCAAAAAGATACACAATGTTACTGTCGAGAGCGTCGCAAAACTAAAGGACTTAAGAAAAACCGGGATTAACCTGGCCATTATGGCTGTGCCTGAATCCGCGGCTCAGCAGATTGCCGACCAATTAGTCCAGGCCGGTGTAAAAGGCATACTGAATTTTTCTCCGCTGCACATCCAGGTGCCCAAACGTGTAAAGGTCATCACCATCGACATTGCCGTGGACATGGCTCGCCTGCCTTACTATATGAGTTGACCAGGCTATGCCCGGGACGAAAGCTATATCCCCTCAAAACCCGCCAAAAACGCCTGTGATGCCGTCTTTTTCGGCCAAAGAGCAAGATAATACAAAAAAAAGGTGGCCTGGTTGTACCTGCTGTGAGGCATTCCGGCGATAATAATGGCCGCCTGGGTGCAGGTTTCTAACGGCTGTTTTTGAAGGCGTGAAAAAAATGTGTATTTGGAGACAAGCGAAGCAATGAAGTTGGACCCGATGAAGTTGAAAGACTGGCAGATAGCTGAAGCAGCAGAACAAAATGCCAAATCCATCGGCCAGCTTGCCGAAGAGCTTGGGCTGAAGAAAAATGAGATTCTGCCTAATGGTCATGGGCTGGGCAAGGTCGATTATTTGAAGGTGCTCAGGCGTCTCGATAATGCGCCTCAGGCCAAATATATCGACGTGACGGCTATTACACCCACTCCTTTGGGCGAGGGCAAGACGACCACTGCTATAGGATTGCTCGAAGGACTGGGAAGGCTCAAAAGGACAGTAACCGGAGCGATTCGCCAGCCAAGCGGCGGGCCTACCTTCAACATAAAGGGGTCGGCGGCGGGCGGCGGCCTGGCGCAGTGCATACCATTAGTGCCGTTTTCAATTCGGCTTACCGGTGACATCGACTCGGTAACCAACGCGCATAACCTTGCGATGGTCGCACTGACGGCGCGTATGCAGCACGAACGAAACTACGATGATGAAAAACTGGCTAAGCGCAAACTCAAACGTCTTGATATCGACCCGAAACGCGTTCAGATAAAATGGGTCATGGATTTCTGCGCACAGGCCCTGCGGAACATAACCATCGGCAAAGGCGGCAAGATGGACGGCTACGAGATGGAGTCGGGCTTTGCCATAACGGCATCGAGCGAGCTGATGGCGATTCTGGCGGTCGCTCGTGACCTGGAAGATATGCGCCGCAGAATCAGCAGGATGGTTGTGGCGTATGATAAAAAGGGTAATGAGATTACTACTGCGGACCTGGAAGTTGACGGGGCAATGACCGCGTGGATGCTCGACGCACTTAATCCAAATCTGCTGCAGACGATTGAAGGTCAGCCTGTGTTCGTTCACGCGGGACCTTTTGGCAATATTGCAATTGGTCAAAGCTCCATAATCGCCGACATAACCGGTACGAAACTGGCCGACTATCATGTCACTGAAAGCGGTTTCGGCGCGGACATAGGTTTTGAGAAGTTCTGGAACCTCAAGTGCCGAATGTCCGGCCTGAGGCCTGATGCGGCCGTGATTGTTGCTACTGTTCGTGCACTGAAAATGCACGGCGGCGGACCGGCGGTCAGGCCGGGTATGCCGTTTGCCGAAGAGTATGCTAAGGAGAACCTGGAGCTGCTGGAGAAGGGCTGCGAAAACCTGGTGGCGCATATTGAAATGGTCAGGAAAAGCGGCATACCGGCCGTGGTCTGTATCAATAGTTTCCACACCGATACCAAAGATGAACTTGCAATGATACAAAAAATCGCCGAGCAGCAGGGAGCGCTTGCCGCGGTCTCTCAGCACTGGCTAAGAGGCGGTGATGGCGCAATTGAGCTGGCAGAAGCGGTTATACAGGCGTGCGAGCAGAAAAACGATTTTAAATTCCTTTACGGCCCGGATACGCCTTTGCGAAAACGTATCGAACTGATTGCAAAAGAGGTTTACGGCGCCGATGGTGTTACATATACTGATGAGGCGCTGGAAAAAGCGAAGATGTATGAGGCGGACCCGGATGCAGACCATCTGGGTACGTGTATGGTGAAAACGCATCTGAGCTTATCGCACGACCCGGACTTAAAGGGCAGGCCGAGAGGCTGGTCTTTGCCCATCAGAGATATTATGGTGTATAAAGGCGCAGGCTTTGTCGTACCGGTGGCTGGGGATATAAAGCTTATGCCTGGCACGGGCTCAGACCCGGCATTCAGGCGTATAGATGTGGACGTAAAAACCGGTAAGGTCCAGGGCCTGTTTTGACATCAGGGGTCAACTATCGGCTAAGGTGAGTCTGAACAACAGGGAGTGATAAATGACGGCAAAGATTATCGACGGTAAACAGGTGGCTGCGGATATGCGGGCCGAGCTAAAGGCCGAGGTTGAACGGTTAAAGGCCAAGGGAATTGTGCCCGGTCTGGCAGTGGTCCTTGTTGGTGATGACCCGGCGTCGAAGTCTTATGTCACCGCAAAGGAAAAGGCCTGCGAAGAGATTGGTATATATTCTGATGATAACAGGTTGCCCGCCGAAACTACCCAGCAGGAATTGATGTCGCTGGTTGATAAGCTCAACAGGGATTCAAGGATCCACGGAATACTCGTTCAGCTTCCCCTGCCAAGACACATCGATGAGAATAAGGTGCTTCTTGCCATCAACCCCGACAAGGATGTAGATGGCTTCCATCCGGTCAACGTCGGCAAAATGGTGGTAGGAGAAAAGGCGTTTCTGCCTTGCACACCGCACGGGATTATTCAACTGCTGCTGCGAAGCAAGGTAAAACTCGAAGGTGCCGAGGTGGTCATAGTAGGCAGAAGCAACATTGTCGGCAAGCCTCTGGCGAATATGCTGATTCAAAAATCACCGACCGGTAACGCCACGGTAACGGTTTGCCATACTCGAACAAAAAATATGGCTGAGCATGTAAAGCGCGCCGACATTGTAATTGCAGCGGCAGGCCGGCCCAATACCATCACGGCTGATATGGTCAGAAACGGAGCGGTCGTTATTGACGTTGGTGTTAACAGAGTTGAGGACACAACCAGGAAAAAAGGTTATCGGCTTGTCGGCGACGTCGACTTCGATGCGGTCAAGGAAAAGGCGAGTCTTATCACGCCGGTGCCGGGCGGCGTCGGGCCGATGACAATCACAATGCTGCTTTATAATACGGTTGAGTCAGCTAAGAGAGCGGCCCATTGATGAGACTTATCGGGGAGGTAACCGGATAATGAAAAATGTTGTCCTGCTTACTATCGATACGTTACGCAAGGACGTATTAGGCTGTTACGGCTCGCAGCTTAATCTTACGCCGAATATCGACGAGTTGGCGAGCAAGTCGATTGTTTATACGAATCACATATCAGCAGGGCCTTACACGCAGGCGTCTTTTCCGGCTATTCTGACCAGCTCGTATTTTCTTGAGTTCGGAGAGCCTAAAAAACTCAGCGATAAGCGCACCGTCGTATCGGAAGTAATCAAACGCGGCGGCTTTACCGCGGCTGCGTTTCACTCCAATCCCTACATCAGCGCATACTTCGGGTGGAACCGCGGCTGGGACGAGTTTTACGATTCGATGAAGGACCAGGTCAGCCCGCTGGTTCCATATATCAAGGGTAACGTGGTCAATCAAAAGGCCGCGGACTGGCTCGAAGGCTATACTAAATCGGGCAGTTATAAACCATTTTTCCTCTGGCTTCATTACATGGACGTTCATGAGCCTTATGTCCCCGGGCGAAAGTACATTGAGAAGGTGGATTCCTCAATTGACCTGACGCCGCAGCAGATGATGGACTTGTTCCAAAGTGTGCTTTTGCCCAGGGATAGTTCCGACCCAGATAAGGTCGAGTTGCTGAAGAAGCTTTACCACTCACACATTGTCGAGGCCGATGAATATGCCGGACAGCTCTTTCGGATTATCGAACAGCTCGGGCTGAAGAAGGATACTGTCGTAATCGTTGCTACCGACCACGGCGACGAGTTTGGCGAGCACGGCGGCCTGTCACACGACGGGAAGTTCTATTCCGAGCTTATCAACGTGCCCCTGATAATCTGCGACCCCGCCCTTGAGCACGCCGATGTGATAGATACTATTGTCAGCGGCGTTGATATTGCCCCGACGATTTGCCGCCTGTTCGGCCTGTCCGGCGCGCAGGGCTGGCACGGGCAAAGTCTGCTGCCGGCGGACAGTTATGTATCCAGAGGGGCTTTCGGTGAAGCGGTGGGCAAACTGACACACAAAATCAGGCCGACGGACAGGCCCGTGCATTTCTATCAGGAGAGTTCCCTGCGGATAAGTCACCGCACTGAAGGCAACATCTGGGAATTGTATGACCTGCAGGCTGACCCTGCGGAAAAAAACAACGTTGTCGATACGCATGAGCAGGCTGAGCCGATGAGGGAAAAACTACGCCGGCGAATCAGCTGGTGGGACGTTACCGAAGAGCCGGTGTATCGGGTGACGAAATTCTGACACAACAGAAATAAATCTTCACAATTTTCCAATTTTTTTTGAATTGGATTGTGGGCGAGATTATATTATCCGGTAACACCTTTTATTAAGCGGAAACTTTGACCGGGTGGTCGCTATGTGCAGGAAGCACTGCAAAAACCTGGGGGGCTTGACGCGGGGATATAATCACCTGATTATTATTACATGTCAATTTTGGAGGAACATACTATGAACAGGATGGTTTTCCAATTGGTAATTGTATTTATTGTAGCTGCCTTGTGGGTTTCAACGGCATTTGGCTTGACCCCGATGGGTTCACCTGTGCCGGATTTATCCAAGGGACAGTTTGATGCGGGCGTTGACTACTCTTACGGCAAGATAGATATCAAGCTCAATCATGGTTTCTCGCCGGGCGGCGGGCCGAAAATGACGATGGATAATCTCAAGGCCCATTATCTGGCCGCCAATATCGGCTACGGCCTGACGGATAACTGGCAGTGGTTTTTCAGGCTGGGCGGCGGCTCGATTCGCGGCACCGACAGCGGCGGAATCAGTTTCAACAGTAATGACGGCTACGCAATCGGCTTTGGCACCAAGGCACAATTGTTTGACTACGCTGGAATCGAATGGGGCGGTCTGTTCCAGGTGCTATGGGCACAGGCTGACGGAAAGACCAAAGCAGGAGGCGCATCCTGGACCGCCGAAGAGGATTTGATGGAGATTCAAATTGCGCTCGGTCCCGCCTGCCATGTGAATGAGAAAGCCGTTCTTTACGGCGGGCCCTTCTTCCATATTCTCGACGGCGACTTCGTTGCCAAGTCGAGAGCCGGGGCGGCGAGAATAAAATACGACCTGGACCAGGGCAGTCCTTTCGGCGGGTATATCGGTACTGCGATAGATGTAACTACAAATACAGTGTTCAACATCGAGTATCAACATACCGCCGCTGCGGATGCAATCGGTCTGAAATTAGCTTATAAATTCTAAAAAAAGCGACCCGGTATAAACTGATAATTCGATGAGACAAGAAGCTGTGAGCCTGACCTCACAGCTTTTTTTGTGATTTCTGCGAAAGTCTTTTCGTGTTCTTACAGGTACAAACCTGCTTGTCCCTGTAATTTTGACGCTTTGCTGTCTAAAAACGTCTTATAACTCAGACCTGGCTAAAGCTTACCCCCTTGATAAGTCGATGCTATTATTTGTAAGTGATGGATGTTTCGATAGGGGCAAATCGTGCGAGCAGCGGTGATTATAGCCGGTATTCTTGCTGTGATATTTTGCGCATCCTCAACGGCCGGTATTGAACCGATATTCATGGATACCCAGCCCACGCCCGCCTCGGCGGCTTCCCGCCAAATTGTACGAAGACCGCCCGAATCAGCGGTGATACTCGACGAGGTCCCGACGTCGCGCTGGGCGTACGGCTGCGCCGCAACCTCGGCGGGGATGATGTTCGGTTATTATGACCGAAACGGCTACCCCGATATGTACACGGGTCAAACCAACAAAGGCGTCGCTCCGTTGCGCAACGTCGGTTATCGTACGGCTCTGGTCGCTTCCAAAAAAGGTCGGGACAGAAACCGCTCCTGGGGCCACGTCAATGACTATTGGGTCAGCTATGGTATGAGCGGTCCGGACCCTTATGTAGTAAAGGGCCGGGACGAGCATACATGGGACTGTGTTGCCGATTTTCTCGGCACAAACCAGTGGCGGTGGGATTTCATTGGCGATGATGGTTTGACCGATTTCAATGTTGACGGCTCCACGGCACTGTGGGCCTATAGTAGTTCAGGCGAAAAACTCTATGACTACGTTCCACCGGCGTCGGCGGGCCTGCCGCAGACATCTTTGTGTCATGGCTTGAAGTTGTTTGCGGAATCGCGAGGATACTCGGTAATCGAAAACTACACCCAGAAAATCGATACGCTGTTCGAGGACGGGTTTTCCTTCGAAGATTTCAAGACGGAAATCGACGCCGGCAGAGCGGTTATGATTCAACTTCAAGGCCACAGCATGGTCGGCCTTGGGTATAATGACGACGATTCGATAATCTATGTACACGACACGTGGGACAACCGCCTGCATTGGATGGAATGGGGCCAGTCATACGCAGGTCTGACCCACGTAGCAGTGACCGTTCTTCATCTCGATGAGCCCGGGGCCCCAGGAGGCGCGGAGTTTATTGTTCAGCCCGCCGGCCAGTTACTCGTCAATCCCGAACCGGCTGCTATTTCATTGCTTCTTTTCGGCACATTGTTCCTCCGTCGTACCGCCGGCGTCCGCCCGAAATGACAGAGCCGGGAAAGTAACAAAGTTGACAAAACAGTACCTTTTACAAAGGTTAAGTCCTTAAAGATAAGGGCTTTGCCCGATTGCTCTGAAGTGAAGTATAACCGCTGCCTTAAGCCCACAGTTGCTTATTTTTGAGAATTTTATTATAATGAAAGCAATGAGAACCGGTACTTCGAGTATTGAAATCAACAACCGGCTTTTTCAGGATTATGGTTATAAGGAATAGACTGGTATGTTGCTGACCAGGTCGCTTAAAAAACGCCTGTTTCTAATAGCTCTTTTTGCCCTGGTCGTCCAGGGTAAGGCCCATGCGTACATAGGTCCCGGGGCCGGCTTTGCGGTAATGGGCTCATTCATGGCGATTTTCTCAGCTATTTTAGCAGGGGCATTAGCGGTTTTTACATGGCCCTTGCGATATCTTATCCGTACGTTGCGGTATCGTCGGGCATTTACACGCAGCCGTATCAAACGGTTCGTTATACTGGGTCTCGATGGAATGGACCCTAAGCTGGCAGATAAGATGCTTGACGAGGGCAAGTTACCCAACTTGGCCAGGCTGCGTGAGCAGGGCTGTTTCAAAAGGCTTGAAACTTCGATACCGTCTATGTCGCCTGTGGCCTGGTCATCCTTCCAGACCGGCGTCAATCCGGGCAAGCACAATATCTTTGATTTTCTGACTCGCGACAAGAAGACATACGCCCCCAAACTCAGTTCCGTCGATATTCGCGGGCCGCGGCGAACAATCAAAATCGGCGGGTTTTGTTTGCCTGTTTCACAGCCGGATATTCGTCTGCTCCGCAAGAGCCAGCCCTTCTGGGTAACGCTTGGCCGTCAGGGCATCTTCAGCAGCGTCCTGCGAGTACCAATCACGTTTCCGCCGGAGAAATTCTACGGTGTTCAGCTCTCGGGAATGTGCGTGCCCGACCTTCGCGGAAGCCAGGGAATGTTCTCCGTCTTTACTACTGAGACCCTCGAAGAGGCGGATGTTACCGGCGGCCAGTATCACCCCGTGCATCGAAACGGTGACGTGATTACAGCCGAACTCATCGGGCCGAACAATCCCTTCCGAAAACAGGCTGAGCCGATGACGCGTCCTTTTAAGGTTAAGATTCAGGACCGGGATTCCGCCCGGCTGATAATTCAGCGTCAGAGTTACCATTTGAAGATTGACACATATACCGACTGGATTAAGGTCGAGTTTAAGGCCGGCCTGGGAAAAGTGTCCGGTATTTGCAAGTTCCTGCTCCAAAGCACCACTCCGGAATTCAGGCTGTACGTATCGCCCATCAACATCGACCCGGAAAAACCTGCGATGGCGATTAGTCATCCAAAGGTCTTTTCCACATATCTGTCCAAAAGGCAGGGACCTTTCGCCACGCTTGGACTGGCCGAAGACAGTTGGGCTGTAAACGAGAAGGCGCTGAGGGATGAAGGCTTTATCGAGCAATGCCTTCAGTTGGACCGTGAGCGAGAGAAAATGTTTTTTGACGCCCTGGATAAGGTTTCACGGGGGTTGTGCGTCTGCGTATTCGACGGCACCGACCGTCTGCAGCACATGTTCTGGCGGGACATCGACGAGCAGCATCCGGCCAGGGATGAATCCTCACAGGGACGAAACGTGATTGAAGAGCTGTATCAGCGGATGGATGTACTGGTAGGGCACACAATGACCAGGTGCAACGGCAAAGGCACGATATTAATGGTCATCTCCGACCACGGATTTAACACCTTTCGCTACGGCGTGGACCTGAATCGATGGCTGGAAGAAAACGGCTATCTTGCGCTGAAAGAGGATAACCGGACCGACAAATATCTATCAGCTATAGACTGGTCCAAAACTCGCGCTTTTGCCGTTGGTTTGGGCGGCATCTACCTTAATATTAAGGGCAGAGAGGCCCAGGGTATTGTTGAGCCTGATTCTGAGGCAAAAGAACTATGTGAAGAGATAGCACGGAAATTGTCCCGCCTTGTCGATACGAACAGGCAGGACCAGCAGGCGATAAAAAACGTATATAAATCGTCCGAGATTTACAATGGTCCCTATAAAGTCAATGCGCCCGACCTGCTTGTGGGATTCAACTCAGGTTATCGGGTTTCCTGGGAAACCGCCGTGGGCCAGGTAACAAACCAGATATTTCATGATAACAAAAAAGCGTGGAGCGGGGACCATTGTGTCGACCCATTTCTTGTGCCGGGCGTATTATTCTGTAACCGAAGGATTGAGGCCGAGCGGCCCAGACTAATGGATATCGGACCAACAGTCCTGGATTTGTTCGGTGTGGATGTGCCCAAATATATGGATGGAAAACCGCTTCAAATTGAAGTCTGAACAGACGGTAAATTGAGAATTTGAGTGTTAAAATGAATCGCGAAGACCGTGAAAAAATGAACAGAAGGGATTTCCTTCGCCGCACAGGTCTGCTCGCCGCGGCCGTAGGTTCTGGCCTTGCGACGAATCCAGCCTATGCGGGTCGAAAATCTACGCGTTTTGCGGGCGATGGTCGCAGGGTAATCGTAATCGGTATAGATGGCATGGACCCATCTTTGTCCGAGGCAATGATGGAAGACGGCAGGCTGCCGAATTTCAGGAAATTACGAAGTCTCGGCGGATATCGCAGGCTCGGCACCAGTAATCCCCCGCAAAGTCCGGTGGCCTGGGCCAACTTTATAAACGGAGCCGGTCCCGGCAGCCACGGCATTTTCGATTTCATTCATCGACATCCCGAGCGGCAGTGTGCACCGTTCTTTGCGGTGGCCGAGACAGTCGCGGGGCAGGGCTACCTTGATGTCGGAAATCATAAGATTCAGCTCGACTTCTGGCCGTTCAATCATCAGCCGGCGGAAACGATTTTACGTCGCGGCGGGACCCCCTTCTGGGATTATCTGGATAAGGCGTCAATTCCCTCGGTATTCTATGACCTGCCTTCGGACTATCCGCCCAGCCGTTCGAAATTCGGCTCTCATAAATGTTTGGCTGGGTTAGGCACACCCGATTTGCTTGGTACCTACGGGACTTGTCAGCATTTTTCCGAAGATGGGCCTCTTCACACAAGGGATGAAGGCGGCAGCAAGCGCTCGATAATCTTTTTTGAGAACGGTACTTCGAGACCTCCCGTTAAACTTTTCGGGCCATACAACACAATGTTGAAAGAGCCGGAAAACTCTTTTATCGAGTTTATAGTCCATAAGGACGACGGGGCCGACGCAGCCGTAATTGAGATACAGAATCAAAGGCTTATGTTGAAGCGGGGGCAGTGGAGCAAATGGATAGAGCTTGATTTTGACCTTTCTACTCCTAAGTTGATGCCCGACAAGCACGTAAGCGGGATTTGCCGATTTTATTTACAGGAGGTTTCTCCGAATTTCCGGCTGTATGCGACACCGATAAATGCCAATCCGGCCGACCCTGCCATTCGATTCACTGAGCCGGAGGGTTTTAGCCGGCAGATTTCAGAGAAGCTTGGACTGTTCTATACGTCAGGCTTTCAGGAAGACTATAATGCGCTGAAGAATGGAATATTCACAGATGAAGAGTACGCTGAACAAGCCGGTACTGTTCTTGAGGAACGCCTGAATCTTCTTAAATATGCGCGCGAGAACTATAGGGACGGCCTGCTGTTTTTCTACTTTTCAAGTACAGACCTGCAGGGCCACATGTTCTGGTGGGATTCGGACGAAAAACATCCTGTTCGTTCTATGGAACGAGCGAAGAAGTACTTCGGACATCTGCAGGACGTTTATCGAAGGATGGATGCCGTTATAGGTGACCTGCTCGCGGCCTATGGGGATGATGCGACGATACTCGTTCTCAGCGACCACGGCTTCGCAAACTTCGGCCGACAGTTCGCCCTGAATGCCTGGTTACGTGAGAATGGGTATATCCAGCCTGCAAATGCCACAGGGCTGTTGAATGACGTAGACTGGGGCAGCACAACTGCCTATGGTCTGGGAATCAACGGCTTATATCTGAACCTGAAAGGACGTGAAGAATACGGGATTGTCGAGCCTTCGCAGAAAGACGGACTTCTGAATGAACTTGTCGAACGACTTGAAAGTCTCCGTGACGACAACGGTAAGTCCGTAATCAAGAAAGTACGCCGTACGGACCAGATTTATTCCGGACAGGAGACGGCGCTTGCGCCCGACCTTATTATGGGTTATCGTAGAGGCTATCGTGCCTCCTGGACGACCTGCCTTGGCAATATGGATGATTTTATCCTTGCAGACAATGACTCAGCATGGAGCGCCGACCACTGTTGTGACTCCTCCGAAATACCTGGTGTTTTGTTTGCCAATAAGCCAATCAGGGCAGAAAGTCCGAGTCTGGTGGACCTGGCTCCGACAATCCTGGCTGATTTCGGGCTGGAGAAACCTTCATCCATGACGGGAAGAAATGTATTCTAAATATATTATACACTGGAAGAATAAGGGGTTCACCCTTTATACTATAAAAATTGGATGGAGTAACGGTACATGGCGAAAATCAAAATTGATAACAACCTTCTGGCCCGGGTAAAAAACATCTCAGAAATCGCCGGATACAGCAGTATCGAGGAATTCATCACTCACATCATCGAGAAGGAGTTGGAGAAGATAGAATCAGCCGATGACAGCCAGACCATTCAAGAACGTTTGCGCGGTTTGGGGTACCTTGAGTAATGAGCTTTTTTGCGCAGATTATAGCCTGGCTTAATATCCCTATGAACTTCTTAGGCAAGACTTTGCTGGCTCCGATTGGGGTAATGCCCGGTTGGCTGTCCAACACAATCATTTCCGCCTTGGTTGGTGTTGTGCTTTTGATAGTTTTCAAATACACCTCTAATCAGAAAGCTATAGGCCGGGTACGTGATGACATCAAAGCCCGATTGCTTGCTATGAAACTTTTCAAGGACAACATTCCAGTTGTTTTACGAGCACAGGGGCGCATTTTCCTTGATGCGTTGTTATTACTTTTTCACTCGCTGCGACCAATTTTGGTGGTGATAATTCCTTTTTGCCTCATTCTGGGCCAGTTGGGACTCTGGTATCAGGCTCGACCTTTGAAGGTGGGTGAAGAAGCGGTTGTTACCGTACAACTGGCAGGTTCCGAGGATGAACCTTGGCCACAAATCGCGCTTGATTCATCTCCTGACACAAAGGTTACCATTGGGGCTGTGAGAATCATTTCGAGGCGGCAAATATGCTGGAAGATTAAGGCTGCTGAGAATGGCTACCACCACCTGAGCTTCCGTCTTGACCGGCAGCAGGTCGGCAAGGAATTGGCCGTAGGGGAAGGTTTTATGAGGGTCAGTATTGAACGTCCTTGTCTTCGCATCGCTGACCTTTTGATGAATCCGGCAGAAAAACCTTTTGGTGAGGATTCTTCCGTGTGCTCGATCCACATCGATTATCCGGAAAGACTGTCCAAAACAAGCGGCACAGACTGGTGGCTGATTTATCTTTTTGTAGGGTCAATGGTCTTTGCCCTGATTTTTAAACCGTTTTTTAACGTCAGAATATAGCCTAATGTCACGCTCAAGCAAGCTTTTCTGTAATTTGAGCTTGAGTGTAATGAACAGCAGCAGTCTATATGGCAAACAATAGAACGTCACAATCGGACAGTTTTTGTGGGAAGACGACAATGACCAAAAGAATTTGGCTATTGTCTTTGGTGATGTTTTTAGTGCTGTCTTTGGTGCTTGTCGGGGAATACTTGATACATCGAAAAAGTGGGTCAAAAGCGAACAATATCCTGCTGATAAGCATCGATACCTGCCGAGCCGACTATTTGGGTTGTTACGGCGGCACATATAACGCCACTCCCAATATTGACGCCTTTGCCAAAGAAGGTATTTTGTTTGAGAAAGCAGTAACGCCCGTGCCCCTGACCCTACCCGCGCATAGTTCGATGCTTACCGGTTTGTATCCGACAAGTCACGGCATTCATGGAAATTTGGATTACAAATTAGAGGCTGAATATGTCACACTGGCCGAGATATTAAAAAAAGATGGTTATCATACCGGCGCGATAGTGAGCAGCTATGTGCTGGATTCGACTTTCGGACTGGACCAGGGGTTTGATGAATATGATGACAATTTCGAAAATGTTGTAAGAACCTCATACTATACCGAAAGGCGTGGAGATGAGACAACAGAAAGGGCTTTAGAGTGGCTTGAGAACAACAAAGGCAAGCCCTGGTTTTTATTTCTGCACTATTACGACCCCCACTGGCGTTATGAACCGCCCGAACCCTTCAGGTCAAAATTCAGTATGAATTTGTACGCCGGTGAGATTGCTTATGTCGACTACCATCTCGAAAAAGTGTTTGACAAGCTGAAGGAGCTTGGAGTTTATGATTCAACTGTTATTATATTGACTGCGGACCATGGTGAGATGCTGGGTGAGCATGGGGAGGCAGACCATGGATATTTTATCTATAACAGCGCCATACATATCCCTCTTATCTTGAGAGTGCCGGGAAACACGAAGCCGGAAAGGGTCAAAGCACTTGCGAGTACATGTGATATTTTGCCGACTGTTTGCCAGTTCGTTGGCGTCGAGCCACCTGAAGGAATGTCCGGGCATAGCTTGCTAAGGGACGTCAAGAAGAGCGAATCAGACAGGTATTTATATTGTGAGAGTTATGTGCCGGCCAAACACAGGGCGAACGTGCTTCTTGGATTAGTGACTCAAAAGTGGAAATACATCCAGACGACCCATCCGGAATTGTATGACCTTGAATCCGATTGGCAGGAGCAGAACAACCTCTATAATGCAGAGCCTAAAAGAGCCCACTTTCTTCGAGAACACCTCGGGGAGATGTTACAGACTGCACAGAAAGACAGTTATAAAAACATAGAGCTCAGTGATGAGCAAAGAACGAAGCTCGAGTCCCTGGGCTACATCGGCAGCGTGAGCGTTGACGCATCTGTCGCATTTGACACCAACAGGCCTGACCCTAAGGAATACATTAAATTCCACAACATTAAAGCCTACAATGACATGGCGGTTGAATTGGTTCAGAATGGCAAGTTGCAAGAAGCTGTCGAGGCGTTTAAGGCATTGATTAGCCATTATGAAAAATCAGAAATAGAACATAACATGTCAAAGGTGTATTACAATCTGGCGGTCGCGCTCGATAAAAGTGGAGAACATGAAGAAGCGAGAAGATATTTTGAAATGGCCTTGGATGAGGTGCGTCAGGATATAGAATCAAACACCGATTCTGATTATAGGTCGAGTTTATATGGCTTTCTGGGGGATGTATACGGCTCGATATCGGATTTTGAGCAGGCCAGTGCAGCTTTTCGTAAGTCTATAGAACTAAATCCAGATGACCCGCAGCAGTATGATAATCTGGTGATGAGCCTGAGGTTTCAGGGTAAGACTCGTGATTCGCAAATCGTTTTGAATAACGCGATAAAATACTTTGAGGATAAAGGCGATGAACAGGCGGTTGAGCGTTTGAGCAAGCTCGGAGCTCGAGAAGAGATTGAAGATAATCAGGACAAGTAGCAGGCCTCTCGAAGTCATGCCGCGAACCTGGGCTTCAGACAACCAGCGTACGGCGGAGGAAGATTAATTTGAGTTTTTCATGTTCGCTGAATCAAGGCTTTTTTTGTATTCCGCAAGGTCTATTTCTATTTTCTTTGCCAGTTCCGGCTTTTCAGTTATTTCTTTAAGCCCCAGGGCTTTTTCGCCCGTCTCTATTGCGGATTTAAAGTCTCCTTTGGCGGCGTAAGCGCCCATAAGAGTATCTAACACATCGGGCTGCTTGAACTCAGTAAGTTC
>CAYSTP010000001.1:5208-22425 GCA_964434085.1 uncultured Pirellulales bacterium | reverse complement strand
AAATCTCGCCCAGCGTTTGCAGTGCTTCTAAATTATCTGGGTCTGCTAAAACCATCTTTGAGCATCTCTCCTTGGCCTCGGCCAATTCGTTATCCTCAATCAGTGACTTAACGATTTTGTGTTCTTCGTAAACACCAATCAGGTCCTTTGGGTCCTTGCCCTTGGGTTGGTCAAAGGCGCTCTCGTCCTGCCTTTTCCAGCCGGAAACATACCCAAGTGATTTCAGGACCTCTAAGTTTTGAGTGTTTTCAGCTCTGGCGTTTATTTCGCGCTTGTTTGACTTCTCTTCTATGATATTTTTCAGATGTTCTTTCAGCAAATAGGCCCTTTTCGCCTCTTCTCTAATAAGGTTATGCTCTTCTTTGGGGTCGGCCTTTATGTCATACAGTTCCGGCCTGTTGGTTTGAATGAATTTCCATCGCCCGTTAATAACTCCAAACAGAGGGCTGCCTCCCGTACTTGATGGGTACAACGATTCACAGTATATATATCTTTCATCCTGGGATATCGTTTTGGCTTTTTGGTAATTTTGGAGGTCGTATCCCTGTAAATCTTCGGGCGATGTGATCCCTGCTATACTGCAAATTGTTGGCGCTATATCCACAAGCCCGGCATTCTGCGTAAACCTTCGACTTACGGTCCTTCCGGGCAGTTTTATAAGCAGGGGCACTCTTATACCGGCTTCGTAAATAAAAAAACCGTGCTGCAACTCGCCATGCTCACCGAGCATCTCTCCATGGTCTGCTGTCAGGACAATTAAGCTGTTGTCGTATAAGCCAAGGTCTTTGATTTTCTGAATGAGCAAGCTCACGTGCTTATCTGTGTAACATACCTCCCCGGCATAGAGATCATCTGCGAACCGTAACGCAAATTCTCCGGGCGGGTCATACGGCGTGTGGCAGTCGTAATAATGGACAAACAGAAAGCTTCTGTCTTGCTTATGTTTTTCAAGCCAGTTACAGGCCAGTTGTGTCGTTTTTTCAGCTCGCCGGAGAATCAGTGCATTTGGCTCGGAGGGTTCTTCGTAGGTATCGATATATGTATCGAAACCCTGTGCAATCCCGGTATCCTTCAGCAATATCGTTGTGCTGACTATTCCACAGGTCAAAAACCCTTCTTCTTTAAACAGCTCTGCCAATGTTATGATAGAACTGTCAAGCTGGTAGCCCATGTTGTCACGTACCCTGTGATATACTGGCAAAGTCCCGCTCAGCATCGTGCTGTGAGAGGGAAGCGTCAGGGGAACCTGGCAAGAGGTGTTTTCAAAAAGCAGGCAGTCTTCGCTGAATCGGTCGATTTCGGGACTGATATCCATTGACGGATTATAGCAGCCGAGGTGGTCCGCCCTCAGTGTGTCTATACTTATTAGGACCACAAGCTTGACGGATGGTTTTTTGACGCTTTTGATAACTAAAAAAACCGCTGGGATTAAAAGTAGAAGTGTTATCAGCGCAATGAAAAGCTTTATGTGCTTCTTTTCCATCTCTAAGGTTCCTGATTTCTTTTTTTTCTGCACTGATTTGAGGTGGTCTTCTAATGGAGCTTCCCTGCCCCACCTTGTTGATAAGTATAACATAAGTTACCTGTATTGCAAGTCTTAGATATACGGCTCTTTATGAAATGACAAGAGCGGGCAGTCGTTCTTGGTAGTGGCTTAGAACCTACTGGGCCCGGAAGGATTCGAACCTTCGACCAATGGATTATGAGTCCACTGCTCTGCCGCTGAGCTACGAGCCCCTAACTGCTTTAAGGATAACAGGTTCTGCCTCAATTTGTCAACACCAATACCCCCCAAAACGAGCCCCGGTGTCAATTTTAGTGTCAATCGTTCTTCCGGACCATCGCAATGCTGTTCAGAATCCTGCTAGCCGAAGCAAAGTCGTCTGGGCGAACAGCCAAATAGTACTTCTGTGTGGTCGAGATATCAGCGTGCCCAGCCAGCTGCTGCACAACCTGTATTGGCAGCTTCCGAGCCCAGTTGGTTATGGCCGACCGCCGAAGGTCATGGAGAGTACAATCCTTTACCTTTGCCCGTCTTCGGATTTCCGCCCAGGCGAAATTAGCCGCCAGATCAGGGGACCTATTTACCGTCCAAAGGCTTCTCGGTCATGCAGATTTATAAATGGCAACAAGGTATGGACAAAATGTTTCGGAACAAGCAGATAGAGTGATTAAAGCTACCAGACAGTATATCATTCAATAGATATTGCTGAAGACGGTTTCTTCTATTTAAGATATAGCTGCAACAAGCATTTTTTAACGTAAATTATTTCTTTGGGACTGCCTGCTTTTTCATATAATACATATTATGAATGAGGTCACGCGCATTTTATCAGCTATTGAAAAGGGCGATGTACACGCTGTGGATGAGCTTTTTCCGATCATCTATCAGGAGCTTCGTTATCTGGCTGCTCAGCAACTAAGCAGGGAGCTGCCCGGTCAGACGCTGCAGGCAACGGCTCTGGTCAATGAAGCATGTCTTCGGCTTGTCGGAGGTGAAAATCAGCATTGGAGCGGCCGTCATCATTTTTTTGCTGCCGAGGCTGAGGTTATGCGGCGTATTCTTATCGAGAGCGCTCGCCGCAAAAAGAGCTTAAAGCACGGCGGCAGTCACAGGCGTGTTAATTTCGATGAAGCTGTTCTGGCCAAAGATGATGATTCCGCAGATGATGAGCTCATTGTACTGGACGAGGCCCTTGAGAAGCTGTCAAAGACAGAAAAGGCTGAAGCAGTTCTGGTTAAGTTCCGATATTTCGCAGGTTTAACCCTCAAGCAGGCGGCCGAAGTCATGGACATCTCGTACGCAACCGCCATTAGGCTTATGCCCGCTGCTGGCTGCGTTTAGAGATAGAAAAGGGCGACACTTCCAGCAAGGCTTAAGTTTTTTTAAATTTTTCAACTCTTTTGAGCCTTTTTACACGCGATTACCCTTTTTTCATAGGTTGCAGTAATTGCTGGCCAAAACACAATCTGCATGGCCGCGATAATTCCTGCAGTCCGTCCAAAAGCCGATAGTAAACAAATCTGCGTTCCCTGCGGAAGCGGCTGGTAAAGCTTAATAAATAATTCGTTAATTGACGACTCTCGAGAAGTATCCATGTTAAAAATCCCATCGCAAGCATTGCGATAATCATAAGTCGCTTAATCGCCTCATAACGACGAATGTGAAAACGCTCCAGACCGATCCTGCTTTTGAGGAACTGTATGCTTTCTTCACAACTCCAACGCTTCCTGTAATACATAACGACCTGTCTGGCTTGCTGCTCGTTCTCAACTACAAGGTTGGTCAGTAATATCAAAGGTGTTTCTGATTTGTCCCGCCGACACGCAACCAGATAAAGATCCTGGTCGTGTTCGGGCAGTCTGACCTTACAGAAAATCAGGTCGGTTGCTCTGTGCTCCAGAGCAGCCCGCTGACGCAGACGCTCAACGAGGTCTGTTTCCAATATTCGCACACCGTTTGATACCACTACATGACGGTCGCCACGCTGCCTGACGACGAATCGACACTTTCTCGAAAACCACATTTCGTAGTGGTTTATGCCGTCGAACCCACGATCCGCTATCCAGATACCGTTACCACCGAAGGCCCTGTTTATCGCCTCTATGCCCCGCTCTATTTGCAGGTTCTGGCTGCCGACGGCAGGGTCGTCTATGCCAAAAACGTCCAGGTTCAGAGGGATAACCTTTTTGCCTTTGGCCCAGGCGTAGATTTCCGTGCACCAGTAACCATTTACAAGTCTGCCTTCACTGCCGTCGCGTACCAGTGAGAGATATTCCATTTTCTTGGCCCGCGGCTTGGCGATGTCGGTCATATCTATAATAAGCGGCGTGTCCGGCTCGATGTACCGGGCCATCTGCTCTCGATATGCACGCACAACCGCTGACAAATCACCGCCGGGACTGACCAAATGATTGAGCAATCGTTTGATGCGATAAAAGATGTCACAACAGTCATCGTGGATTAACCGAGAAAATTCCATAATCACCAGTGAGCCGCTGAGCAAGACAGCCCCTACGGCCTGCCGCAAAAACCTTCGTCTTGGTTTATCAGCGGGTTCAGCGATAGGTTTGATGAATTGTTCCAGGTGATTTCTGGTCTTGCTAATGATGAAATCTTTTCGTATCATTTTTGCACCTCCTTGTGCGGATAAGGTTAATAATGCTGAAAACTTGATTTTAACCACACAAGGGGGCTTTTTCATAGAGATTTCTCGAAACGGGTAATCGCGTGAGCCTTTTTACTCTTGTTTTTTGCACTATTAAGTTTAGCATTGATGTGAGGGCAAGGAGGTGGTCATCAGAATGCTCCCTGATAATTACTCAAGACAGGCAAAGAAATCTCCAAGTGTGAGATTTCTAATGAGAAGAGATTAACAGTATTGAAAAGAGAAGGAGAGATGAAAAAAGCAATTCTTGTCACAGCAGCATTACTGTTAATTGCATGTTCCGCAGGTGCGTGGACCTGGACTACTCTGGAACCGTAGATAATAACGATCTGAACATTTTCAATACTTATTGGCTCTAAGGCAAATGATTATCTCGGTTTGTAATGAAAGTCAATTCAAAATTGATTGAAAGAAATCGAAAAATGAAAAAGCAAAACCAAAAACAAACCACAAACATAATCATTCTATCCCTATCGGGAATTGCAGCAATCAATAGCATATCAGATAATGTTTACGCCTTGGATGGGAAGATATTACTTTTGACCATTGGAGGACAATGATGAAATCTGCCAATATTCTCAAGAAGAAAGTCTTATGTATCCAGTTTGTAATATTTGTGTTATCTGACTTCGCAGTTTACAGCAGCGCAGATGTGTTGATATTCCTGGATATTTTTCCAACATCATCACTGAATTCATCAAACTGGACCCGGACTACAAGTGAACCAACAGTTGATGATGTAGGTATTAGTGAACCTACAGAACCATATTCGCTTCGTTTGAATGGCGACCCTGATGGCGGTGACGGAGTTGAATCGCAGGTAATGAACCTGTCATTATACGAATCAGCTCAACTTAAGTATTGGTATGAACAAGGAGGGGGAGGTGAAAGCCCCGATTCAGGAGAAGACTTAATAGTTGAATACTGGGACGGTTCTACATGGCTGGAGCTGGAGCGCCAGTTTGGTTCGACCACTTATATGTCAAGCTATGTACAGCCTGTTATTAACCTGCCCGTAGAGGCTTTGCACGCAGGATTCAGGATTCGGTTCAGGAGCATAGGCACCTCAGGGCCTTACGATGACTGGTTTGTTGATAATATTGAGATAAGAGGCGTTTTAGCAGGTGATTTATCGATTACACCCATGACGGGCTTGGTATCATCCGGGCTGCGTGGAGGCCCGTTTAGTCCGGAATCCATTTCCTATACACTCGAAAATCTTGGTCCTGACAGCATCGACTGGACGGCCTCGGTTACGCAGGACTGGCTGGATGTCAGTATTACGGGCGGTACACTGGAACCCAATGATGTCAATAACGTGCAGATAAGTATTAACTCGAATGCAATGGAGCTTGATTACGGTACTTATAACGAAACTGTAACTTTCACCAACCTTAACAGTGGAATAATCAAGGTGCGACCGGTTCAGTTAAAAATCCAATTACCTGAATATAAGCTCATTGCCTCCGATGGTGCAGGTGGGGATTTATTCGGTTATTCGGTGGATATGAGCGGTAACCGCTGTATTGTCGGGGCCTATGGCGATGATGATAATGGCAGCAGCAGCGGCTCGGCATACATATTCGAATGGAACGGCTCTAACTGGACAGAGAAGGCCAAGCTCACGGCCTCTGATGGTGTCGACTCGGACTACTTCGGCTATTCTGTAAGTATCAGCGGTGACCGCTGTATCATCGGGGCCTATGGTGATGATGATAATGGCAGCAGCAGCGGCTCGGCATACATATTCGAATGGAATGGCACGGGTTGGACAGAGACGGCCAAGCTCACAGCCTCCGACGGTTACAGCTCGGATTACTTCGGCATTTCGGTGGATATCAGTGGTGACCGCTGTATCGTCGGGGCCTATGGTGATGATGATAATGGCAGCAGCAGCGGCTCGGCATACATATTCGAATGGAACGGCCTGGGCTGGATAGAGACGGCCAAGCTCACAGCCCCAGACGGTTACAGCTCGGATAACTTCGGCATTTCGGTGGATATCAGTGGTGACCGCTGTATTGTCGGGGCTCCTTATGACGACGACAAAGGAAGTAGCAGCGGCTCGGCATATATTTTCCAGCGGGACGGCTCAAGCTGGATAGAAACTACCAAACTTACAGCTTCGGATGGTTACACTTCTGATTACTTCGGTTATTCTGTGGGTATTAATGGTGACCATTGTATCGCCAGTGCCTACTACGACGACGATAACGGAAGCGACAGCGGCTCTGCATATATTTTCCAGCGGAACGGCTCGAGCTGGACAGAGACTAAACTTACAGCTTCGGATGGTTACACTTCTGATTACTTCGGCTATTCTGTAGAAATAAGTGGTGATCGTTATATTATCGGGGCCTGTGGTGATGATGATAACGGAAGCGACAGCGGCTCAGCATATGTATCTGGTCAGGGCGACAACATTCTAATAACTGCGTCAGAAGTTCCGGAAGATTTTATCATTTCAGGTTATCAAACCGGACCCTTTACTCCTTCGATAAAAACATACGAGCTTAGTAATATTAGACCGAACAGTGTTGATTGGAGTGCTGATTTCAGTGAGTCATGGCTTGATATTAACCCAGCCTCAGGAACACTTAATCCCGGTGATACGAACCTGATTACGGTCCGGCTGACAGATGATGTAAACACATTTGCAGTCGGCCAATACAACGATGTAATTGTGTTCAAAAACAAAAGCAATGGTAACCGTCAAAAGCGGTATGTATCACTGGTCGTGAAACGAGTACCGGTAGGTATCAATGTTATCGATTCTATAGAGCCGTTTAACGATAAGGATATGCCTTTCGGCTACGTTATTGCCGGCTCGTCACGAGTTGAACATATCACATTGGAGAATACAGACACTGTCTTCGACCTTTTAATATCGGATATTAACGTCGGTGGTTATTACTATTTGGACGCTAACGATAGAGGTGTCCAAAGGGAAGGCCAAGCCGGTAACTTTATACCGCAAGTGCTCTCAGACGGGTTTCATCTTGAGAATATGCCGAATCTGCCTGTTCTGGTGCCGCCGCTTGGTAGTTTTACGTTCGATGTAAACTTCTCTCCTGTATATACGATAGGTTATCAATCTGAAGTGATCATAATTTACAACGAACAAGATGATATAAATATGGCAAAAGTGAGATTGCATGGCAGTGGAGTTCCGGATTATCTGGAAGTTTTGCCTGAAGATGAACGTGAATTCAGGGGACATCCCGGAGGACCTTTTGTTCCAACAGAACAGCCTTTCGAATTGAACAACATCGGACAAGTCAGTATTTACTGGACTGTTTCGGGACCAAACTGGCTGGATATCACACCGGCGGGTGGTAATCTGAATGTAGGAGATTCAGTCGATATGTACGTTTCCACAAATAGCAATGCCGACATACTGCCGGAAGGCACGTATGACGCCAATCTTGTTTTCCACAACTCAATAACGGGAATAACACAGTATCGCAAGATAATACTTAATGTATGTACTGATCCTAAAATATGGACAAATCCTGATATCTATGAAATTTTCGTACGTCAGAAAAAAGAGTGTATAAGAAAACTAACCATTGGTAATGCCGGTGGCACTGAACTGGAATACAGTCTTGCCGGTACCAGCCTGAATTATACTATGATGCAGCAAGAAACTGACGGGCCTGTCATATTGGAGCTCGATGAAGAGTATGTTTCTTCACTTCAACAGTACGAATTTTCAATTTCAGATGAATTGCCTTATGTAAAAGGCGAATTACTTGTCCGTTTTGCGCCGATTGACAGCGGTGCTTTACCAACAGCTAATATGAAAAACGCCATTTTGAGCCGTTCATTAGGAGCAGCTCAGAAGCGGGAATTCAAAACGGTACCCGGCTTAAGCCTGATAGAGCTGCCGGAAGGAGTTTCTGTTGCTGAGGCGATGGAAGCACTTAAGAATGATAATTCGGTTATTTATGCCCAGCCGAATTATGAATATTATGCATTGGAAACTATCCCGGACGATACGCTGTTTGACGAGTTATGGGGTATGCACAATACGGGACAGAACGGCGGCTTGCCGGGTGCGGACATCAGTGCTCCGGAGGCCTGGGACATATCGACCGGAACAGGAAGTATAGTTGTAGCAGTAATAGATACTGGTGTGGATTATACACATCCCGACCTCGGCGATAACATGTGGATAAACGAACCGGAATTTTACGGTACTTCTGGTTATGATGATGACGGTAATGGATATATTGATGATATTTATGGTTATGATTTCGTCAACAACGATGGCGATCCTATGGATGACAGTTACCACGGTACGCATTGCTCGGGGACGATCGGCGCCGTGGGAGATAACGGTGTAGGTGTTGTAGGCGTTTGCTGGTCATTAAAAATAATGGCAGTCAAATTTTTGCCTTCCGGCGGCCCCGGCAATTCCGCAGATGCGGTATCAAGTATTCAGTATGCAATGGATATGGGTGCGCGAGTTATTAGTATCTCCTGGGGCGGCAGTTCGTATGACCAGGCACTTAAAGATGTAATAGATGCAGCAGGTGATGCTGGCATTGTATTTGTTGCAGCGGCTGGAAACGACGACCTTAATACGGACACATATCCTATATACCCGTCATCTTATGATTGCCAGAACATCATCTCGGTTATGGCTACTGACAGGTCTGACAACAGAGCGTCATTCTCTAACTATGGGCCTGTATCGGTTGATATCGGCGCCCCGGGAGTTGAAATACTTAGTTGTGAGCCTGGTAGCGGATACAGGTATTTGCAAGGAACCTCGACGGCTACTCCTCATGTAGCCGGAGCCTGTGCCCTTTTATTATCGAAGAATCCGGGACTGGGATACGAAGAAGTAAAAGAGCGCCTCATGCAAAACGTGGATAAAACCCTATCTGGTTTGTGTGTTTCAGGAGGCAGGATGAATCTGTTCAAGTCGATAGAAGAAGTCGGGCCGGCGTCGTGGCTTAGCTTTGAGCCTGATTCAGGTGTTATCGCTGCACAGAGTTCTCAAGATGTCAACGTGATGTTTGATACCAATCAGCCCGTAGGTATCTACGAAGGCATGATAACTGTTTTCTCAAACGATCCGTTCGAGCCTGAACTGGATATCCCAATCAGGATTAATCTGGAGCCTTACGATTACTTCACAGAGCTGTTTGAACCTAATGACCCGTGGGATCCTAATGATCCGTTTGCTAACGACTTGGACAACACAAGTATACTGTTTAAACCGGACGGTATGGGATACTACCGTACGGTCTGCCGACAGACTGCTACAGAATTTCCTGAGAATCCGGATGGTTCTGTTCCGGTGTCTCTGGACGACGACGATTATGCAATGGTGGATTTGAATGGTGTTACTGTATCGTTATACGGCGAAGAATATGACCGGTTTTACATTGGCAGCAACGGCTATATATCTTTTATATCGGGCGATACATCTTACTTTGAGACTTTAGAACAGCACTTCTTACTGCCTCGAATATCGGCTTTGTTTGTGGATTTGAGTCCTTCTGAAGGTGGGGAAGTTTCTTATAAGATACTTCCCAATAAGGTTGTAGTGACATTCGAAAATGTTTCTGAGTTCAATACGAGTAATTCAAACAGCTTTCAGGTAGAAATGTGGTTCGACGGTAAAATCCGAATGACCTGGTTGAATATTGACTGTCGTACAGGCCTAGTCGGATTATCAGAAGGTATCGGACTTTATGAATTCTTTGCTAATAGTGATTTTTCCGAGTATGACCTTTGCTGTTTCATGGGCGACCTTAACGATGATTTAGAAGTTAACTTCCGAGACTATGGAATCTTGACTGGTTGCTGGAACAGGTTTTTAGTTGGCCCTGGTAATGTGGCACATTGGAAATTCGATGAAGATTCGGGAAGCACCGCTGTGGATTCTTCAGGTAACGGCAACGACGGATTACTTGAAAGTGGTATGTCTTTTGTAACGGGCAAAATGGGTAACGCGATTGAGTTTGATGGTTTAGATGACCGAATTTCGGCAGGATACTTTGATGTAAATGGTGGTGATGGGCATCTGACAATTGTAGCGTGGATAAAAGCAGATGACTTTGATAAGCCTGATGCTCGTATTGTGTCGAAAACGACTGGTCATCGGAATCAAAACCACTATTGGATGTTAAGTACTGTTCAATCTGGCGGAATTAAACTCGGATTCAGGTTAAAAACAAACGGATTCACATCCGCATTAGTTGCAGATTCGGGCGATCTCCAGCCGGGTGTCTGGACCCATGTCGCGGCAACATGGGACGGAAGCATGATGCGATTATTCAAAGACGGTGACGTTGTTGGCAGCAGGTTTAAAGGTGGAACGATTAGTATGAACGATACTGTACCGGTTGCTATAGGTAATCAGCCGTTCGGAGTCTTTGGAGGTGATAAACCGTTCGATGGTTTGATTGATGACTTGCGTATATATAACTTTGCACTGTCTCAATCCGAAATTCAGGAGCTTATGAATAATAATCCTGAAGACCGCTGTGTGGAATGTGATTTCTGTCGTGATGGTCTGATAGACACTGGTGATCTTGAGATATTGATAGAAAACTGGCTCAAGTAAAATAGGCAGTATGAATTAGATTAACTGATACAGGAGGATATACGGATGTCAATTAAAAACGTTTGCCTATGTACGGTTTTCGTTGCAGTTCTATTATCATCTGCCTCATACGGCGACATTAATCTTTTGGCCAATCCAGGATTTGAAGCAGGTAATACTAGCAGCTGGTCAAACTATTACGACTACGGTTCAATAGACGTGGTGACTTCGCCTGTTCACAGCGGGTCTTACGCCGGCAGGTGCTACAACAGGGATTATTCATGGCAGGGAATAACTCAGGATTTACTGGGCAAAATGGCAATTGAGCAGACCTACACAATATCTGCCTGGGCGAGGACCAACAGTTCAACGAACTCCTATTTATACATGTATATAGTGAAAACTGATTCCAGCGGTACTGTTTACAATTACGTTGGTGGAGCGAGCGTGAGCGATAACGGGTGGGTGGAGCTTTCGGGCAGTTACTCATTGGCGAATGTAAATGGAGTGATTACGGAACTGTATATCTTGTTCGAAGGTCCTGATTCAGGTATCGATTTTTTCATTGATGACGCCAACGTCTACGGCCCGGAGGGCGAAATGAATCTGGCAGATTTCACCTGGCTGCGTGCTGCTTACTTTGATATACAATATCCATCAAGCTGGATTTCCTGGCAGTCTGGATCCTTGCGAAATGCATTTCAGTCCGCTGGTTATGAGATTCTCGATGCAAACCAGCTTAAGACATGGATGGATGCTCGAATAACCGGCGGCGAGCCAAGCGTTGTTGTATTCTGCCAAGACATCGCCCCGGACACCGTAGTAGAGTCAATGTCATCCTCTTGCACTCTTCGACAATACCTTGATGCGGGCGGTAAAATTGTATGGTGCGGGGATATTCCCATGTGGATGCAGGGGCACTCCGACGGAAGCATTACTGATTGGGACCATGACGGTGCATACTACATATTGGGTTTCTATGCCGCCGACGGAATATGGGACAGCGAAGACCAGGTCACTTTTACGAGCGATGGGTTAAATTGGGGATTGACCCAGGCTTGGGCCTCTTTGCGGTCAACTCTTACCAGCGGCCTGACCGTTCTAGCACAAGATGATTCCGGTTACGCCGCAGCTTGGGTGAAACACTATGTGGTCGGTGACAGTTACCGTGGATTTGTAAGATTGTACGACCATTGGGATATGCCGGAATTCAGCGATATTCGCAGAGCAGCAGAATATTTCCCTTTCAAAGCCACAAATCCCAACCCTGCCGATGGAGCTGTAATTGTAACTCTGGACCCTAACATAACCCTTGGCTGGACGCCCGGAGAAGATGCTCTCTCACACGATGTATATTTCGGCACCGATTTTAACGATGTAAAGAACGCCAATACCACCGATCCTAATGTATACATGGGCAACTATTCTGTTAACAGCTATGACCCTTGCACTCTTGATTTTTACAAAACATATTACTGGCGAATCGACGAGGTCATAAATCCCGGTGCCGCGTGGAAGGGGGATGTCTGGAGTTTAATGATTGCAAGCAGCCCTAATCTGCCTGCTGACGGCACCATTAATGCGAACATTGTGTATCAGACGTTGGAAGGTTTCGGGGCCTCCGGCGCATGGTATGAGAATTACCTTGCGAATCATCCTGAAAAAGAAGACCTTTATGACATACTTTTTGATCAATTGGGTCTCGATATTTACAGAGAAAGAAACAGCTACGGATACTCTAATGGCCGTATAAGTGATACTGCTGAAATTGTTGCCGAAGCTAAACAGCGAAATCCAAACCTGAAAATAATGATTTCCTCCTGGTCGCCGCCTGCCTATCTCAAAAGTAACGACAATGTTCGGGAAGGAACCCTTAAAAAAGACCCTAACGGTAATTTTATGTACGACGAATTTGCGCAATGGTGGAAAGACAGCCTGGATTATTATGCTGACAGAGGCGTGGTTGCCGACTACATAAATATCCAAAATGAACCATCTTTTCAGACCGACGAATGGGAGACATGTGAATTTTCCCCTGATGAAAGCAATGACTTTGCCGGTTATAATTATGCCTTCGAGGCCGTCTATTCACATTTATATTCCCAGTTTGGTTCCGATATGCCTAAGATGCTTGCCCCGGAAACCGCCGCGATTACCGAAGCCCCGGGTTATATCGATTACCTTTTCGACCTTAATGAAGTCTATGGCTACGCTCATCATCTCTACGATAGCAGTCCGGATAATCCCGATGGTTTAATCTATTATATGGAACAACTTAACAATAATTACGGCGACAAGCCTCTGTTTCAGACAGAGTTCTTCAAGCACATAGATCCTCCGCAAACTTATAACCATACTGATGCGATGAACTTGGCAATCCTGATGCATAACTGCCTGACGGTAGAAGAGATTTCAGCTTATCTGTATTGGGAGCTGTTCTGGGTAAGCCCCAAAGGTCTGGTGACCGTGGATGGTTCATCGTATAACATCAATCCCGTTTACTATGCCTTCAAGCACTATGCAGCCTTTACCGATCCCGGATGGCAGCGTGTGGACGCCTCGACTAACTCACCCTACCTGAGGATATCAGCCTTTATATGCCCCTACAATCAACGGCTCAGTGCTGTAATCATCAACACATACCCCTACGGTGACATCAATCTCGACCTTTCTTTTACAGGTTTCACGATCGCCGATGGAGATGTCTATCGTACTACTCAAACTCAAAACTGCGTCCTTGCCGGCTCCTACGATGGGACCGGTCCGGTGACTTTGCGTGCACAGAGCATAACAACTCTTGAGCTTTTCGACACGGATTACTTCTCTCCTGCGGACCCACCAACGGGCCTTGCGGCGACGCCCGTAAGTGAGATGGTCCTGCTCGACTGGAATGACAATAACGAAGTCGACTTTGGCGGTTATAATGTGTATCGCTCACAGACAAGCGGCAGTGGATACAGCAAAATAAACAGTACGCTTTTAAGTGACTCCAATTACATCGACGGCACTGTTTTACCAGACATGAACTACTTTTACGTCGTCACGGCAGTCGATATCTTCTCACATGAGTCCGGATACTCGAACGAAGAATCCGTAACAACCTTCGATACAACGCCTCCGGCGGCCCCTACCGGCTTGGCAACATCGGACGGAAATGAGACGATCCTTCTATACTGGAACAATAATACAGAAGAGGACGTGAATGGCTATAATATATATCGTTCGACTACATCGGGCAGTGGATATATCCAGCTTAACGGAACTATTCTAAGCAACCCGGAATATACAGACAATGATGTAAGCAATGGAACAATCTATTACTACGTCGTAACAGCGGTCGACAACTTTTTGAACGAGTCAGAGTACTCGGAACAGGCCGCGGGTATGCCCAGACTCCCTATTATTTATACATTTGCAGGCGTCACCGAACCGAACACAAGTATTAATGCCTATGCCTGTGATGTGGACGTCTTCCCGTTCTACGATAACGCCGCAAACAGAAACTCAATGGTTGAAGCCACTGACCAGCAGTATGTCAATATCTCCGCCGACAATACGGCAGAATGGACTATTCCAACCCCTAGTGTTGGAGATGAGTTATTCGTCTGGATTGAAATGAAAATCAATGTACCTCCAGACGATATCAGCAGGATAGACCTGACCTTTAACGGAAATACAGGCAGTTCCGGTTCCATCACCCACGCAATATATGTTATGATAGCAGGCGCCGACTGGACGGCGAACTCTTCCTGGGTCCAGGTTGGTTCCGACGAAAGTATCCCGGGCGGCACAGATACTACGATGACTCGCTCGATTACTTCGGATATTAGCACTTACATTGACGGAACCGGTAAAATAGTCTGGGGCGTATATGAGACCACATCCAACCAGGTTATGCACATAAACTATTTGGAAGTAGCAATCTACGCCCTCACGAACTACCCGCCTGCGGCGCCGAATAATCTTGTGGCCACAGCGGGTAACCGGGCCGTCTCGTTAGACTGGGACGATAACAACGAACCCGACTTGGCAGGCTATAACGTACGCCGTTCTACGAGTCAGGGAGGCGGATACAGCCAGATAAACGTCTCGCTTGTAGCCGATTCAAATTACGTTGATAACGACGTCAATAACTTAACGGACTACTACTATGTCGTAACCGCAGTTGATGTCGACGACAGTGAGTCGGGCTATTCGAACGAGGCATCGGCTACACCCGATTACCAGACCTGCCAGGACGTCCACGACGCCAACGAAGGCCTCTTATCAGACCTCAGCGGCGATTGCTACGTGGACCTCTGGGACCTCGAGACAATAGCTGCCTATTGGCTCTACACAAATTGCAGTGACTTCAACGACTGCGGAGGTGCGGACTTTAAGCCGCCGGACGGCGACGTTGATTTCGAAGATTTCGGCGATTTCGCCCTGAACTGGATGCTTTGCAATAATCCCGGTGATACCGCCTGCATCAAAAACTGGTGGCCCACAGAATAATAACGGGCAGAATAGCTTTTAGGTGTAACAAACATAGGGAACAAGGCCGTATAAACAGGTAAAATCTCAGCGTTATACTCAAATGAATTGAGGAGTATACAAATATCTATCAAACGTTTTTACCTGTGTTTGTTTTTCATTACAACCTTCGTCTCACCACACTGTTACTCAAACGCAAGGGTGGGCGGTCTAATCTGGACGGCCTGGGGCATATCCGGGCCTACTGGCCCGGAGAAGGTGACGGACTAAATGGTCGTTATGGTGATGTGTTAAGCAGCGGCAGTGGTGCCGGTCACGGCGGCCGAGGCGGAAATTCTACTGATCGCAACAGAGGACTCGATTATGGCTCTTTAGAAATGCCCACCGAACTCGGAAGTGAAGGTGGCTGGGGGACAAACTGTAGTGGTTATCCTTATCTTATGGGCGGACCGGGAGGAGGCCGGCTGATATTGAGCGTCAAATGTATCTGCCATATTGATGAATCCATTAACGTTGACGGTATTGATGGAGAGGCTGACTATTTTATTTGTCCACCGATTTACGACTGGTCCAATGGCGGCTGCGGCTGGGTAGATGGTGAAAGTGGTACGTTATATATCAATCCGAACTGGTGTCCCGGTGACCTGGATGGTGATTGACGGCACGACCTGGAATACGGTTGCCGGCTATGTCAGCGTTACCGATTTTGTAAACGGCCAGTTTTATCAGAAAACAGTGTTCATATATGAACCGGACTATACCTTCCCGACCGATATGAAAATCGGGTTCCGATGCGATGCCAGTAATAACAAAGATAAGGTTTACATTGACGAAGTGAAAGTCTCAGCCAAGTAAATGCCGCTGCTACGCCAATGTGGTGTACCTCTTGGGAACCTACGGATTTAATCTCTGTTGGTCTATAAGGACCTTCGACCATCGGACCAGCAATTCGAGGGTCAAATTCTAATAGAGCGTGAGTACGAACCGGTGTCAAAAAAGTGTCAATCGTCAGCAGTAAGCCACCCCAGAAGCTACTTATTAGTGACTTGTTAATGACTTGCAATCCTCGATTTCAACGCAAAATCGAGTCATAAGGTGTTGTTGGGAATGCAATTACAAGTGGGCTGTGGGATTATGAGTCCACTGCTCTGCCGCTGAGCTACGAGCCCGAAGAGTAAAGCCGCCGGACAGCGGCTCAGACTGCCGTATAGTTTAATCTCTCAATCGTCATCTTTCAAGGGAATTCGATAATCGGCGGGTCCGCTAAAGATTACTGTGGATGTAGTTGACGGCATTTCTGAAGATACTTATCCCGTCGCCTTGCCCTCGATTCTCTAACCTTGTCCAGTGCGGATGTTGTGTTGCCCTTACGAATCTCTCCGGGTGCGGCATCATGCCCATCACACGTCCGGTTGAGTCGGTCAGTCCTGCAATTGACCCCATCGAGCCGTTGGGATTTACCGGATAGCCGCCCTGGCCGCCATCCTTATCGACATACTTGAAGGCGACAAAGCCGCCGTCCTGCAGCTCTTTCACCTCCGACTCGCTCTTTGTTGCGACCTTGCCCTCGCCGTGCGCTATCGGCAGATAAATCTGCCTTGCCTGCTCGATAAAAACGCAGCGGTCTGTCTGCGGAGCCAGATATACCCAGCGGTCCTCGAATTTTCCGCTGTCGTTGTATGTTATAGTAACACTCTGCCCGCTGCCTGTACCGTTGCCGCCGAGCAGGCCGCATTTGACCAGCACCTGAAAGCCGTTGCAGATGCCGAGCACCAGCTTGCCGTCATTGATAAACTTGCGAACAGCTTCGTAAAGATGATGACGCATCTGGTTTGCAAGGATTCGCCCCGCCGCAACGTCGTCACCGTAACTGAAACCGCCGGGCACCACTAATATGTGAAACCTGTCCAGAAGCGGTTTATTATCTATGAGGCGGTTTATATGCACTCTCTGCGCCTTAGCGCCCGCCAGTTCAAGTGCATGCTCGGTTTCCGTGTCACAGTTGATTCCCGCCGC
>CAYSTP010000001.1:0-5108 GCA_964434085.1 uncultured Pirellulales bacterium | reverse complement strand
CCGAACGGCAGATTCAACATCAGCCTGGCAAAGGCGTCGAACTTATCCGGCTCGACCTCCACTACGAATCGCGAGTTTGATTCACTGAATAGCTGAACGTCTGTCCGCGTACAGTCCGCCGTCTTTGGCAGGGCCCTCAAATCCGCCTCTATGCCCAATCCGCCCGCAAAGGCCATCTCCGCCAACGCCACCGCCAGACCGCCTTCCGAACAATCGTGACAGCTTACTACAAGTCCCTCTGCAATCGCTCGACAAACTCGTTCTGTGATTTTTGGTCCTTTTTCCAAATCCAGCGTTGGCACGTTAGCCCCGAGCTCATTGTAAATTTTATAGTAATGAGAGCCGCCCAACTCGTTTTTCGTCTCGCCTGCAACGAAAATGAAATTGCCGGCTTTCTTTACATCCATCGTTACACATTTGTTGACGTCATCTACAATGGATATCGCGCTGATAAGAAGTGTTGACGGTATGGATATCCTGCTGCCGTCTTCGCAGCGAAACTCATTGTTGAGCGAATCCTTGCCCGAGATGAATGGCGTTGAATAGGCCATCGCCCCGTCTCGACAGGCCTGGGCCGCCCTTACTAAAGGCCCGAGAGTTTGCGGTTTTGTGCAGTCGCCCCAGCAGAAATTATCCAGAATCGCGATGCGGTCGAACCTTCCGCCTATGCAGATGATATTTCGAATCGCCTCGGCTATCCCGGCCAGCGCCATCCAGTACGGGTCGATGTCACCGTACATCGGGTTCATCCCGCAGCTTATCGCCAGGCCCCTGTCCGAATCGAACTTCGGCCTGATAACCGCCGCGTCACTCGGCCCGTCGTTTTCAATTCCCACAAGAGGCTTGACCGCAGAGCCGCCCTGGACCTCGTGGTCGTATTGACGAATCACCCACTCCTTGCTCGCGACGTTATAGGATGACAGAATCCTTATAAGCTCGTCGTTATAGTTGTCCTTTTCAGGTATGCTTGGCTCCACCGTAAGGTGTCCTGTGGAGGATAACCCGCGAGCTTTCCACTCGGCCTTTCGTGAATACTTCGGAACTCCGTCATGCAAAAAGTCCATATCCAGCTCGCCGACGACCTGGCCACGATATCGCAGAATAAGTTTCTTGTCGTCGGTGAATTTGCCGATGACCGTCGATTCGACGTTTTCGGAATCGAATATTTTTTTGATGGCATCGAGGTTCTCCGGCTTGACCGCGATGACCATGCGTTCCTGCGCTTCACTTATCCATATCTCGGTGTAGTTAAGCCCTGCGTATTTGAGCGGCACTTTTTCAAGGTCAACTTCAGCCCCGAGGTGCCGACCCATCTCACCGACTGCGCTGCTCAGGCCGCCCGCGCCGCAATCGGTTATAGCTTCGTAAAGTCCCGCATCCCTGGCCTGCAGCAGAACGTCGAGCATCTTCTTTTCGGTGATTGCATTTCCAATCTGCACCGCGTGCGAGAAAACCGTTTCGTGCTCGTGTGTCATTTCGCCCGATGAGAAAGTCGCACCGTGAATACCGTCTCGTCCCGTCCTGCCCCCGACCACGATGATAATGTTGCCGCTTTGCTGATGCTTGAAGCACTTGTCTTTATCCATCAGGCCGATATTACCGCAGTACACCAATGGATTAGCAAGGTACCTCTCGTCGAAATAAATAGCACCGTTGACCGTCGGGATGCCCATCCTGTTGCCGTAATCACGAACGCCGGCAACCACACCCTTCATAATCCTTCGCGGATGAAGCACGCCCTTGGGTATTTCTTCGAGTTTTTTATCAGGTGGCCCGAAACAGAAAATATCGGTGTTGGCTATGGGTTTAGCGCCGAGTCCCGTGCCCATCGGGTCGCGAATAACTCCGCCGATTCCTGTTGCCGCTCCGCCGTAAGGGTCCAGTGCCGATGGATGATTGTGCGTTTCCACCTTGAAACACACCGCGCTTGTTTCGTCGAACTCTATCACGCCGGCGTTGTCGTCAAAGACCGAGATACACCAGGGCTTGTTCAGTTCTTTTGTTGCCCCAAAGACGGTCTCCTTGAGCAGATTATCGAAGTGAATCTTCTGGCCGTTGATACTCATATCAACCGAGCTCTTGAGCGTCTTATGGACACAGTGCTCGCTCCAGGTCTGGGCGAGCATTTCCAGCTCGACGTCGGTCGGCTCCCTGCCGAGGTCGCGGTAATGCTGCTGTATGGTCTTCATCTCGACGAGATTGAGGAAAAGGTCTTTTGCCTTGCTCAGAGCCGTCAGGGCGTCGTCGTCGAGTTCGCAAATCGGCCAGTGTACAATCTTCATCTCATAGGGTTTGAGGTGCGGACTTGGCGGCTCAGCCGCATCGCCGACTATCACCATCTCGATACAATCGTTGGCAAGTATCTTCTGGCTTATCGTTGCGATTTGCTTGTTGTTTATTTGACCCAGCAGGACATACTTACGGGCGGTGCGAACATTCTCAGCAGCGGCCCCCATATCCGCCAGCGCCGCCGTAACCGATTCAGCGACCGGGTCGGTAACGCCGCTCTTGAGGTGGACCTCAATTAGTGTCGCCTTGGCCAGACCCGCCGGGGCCTTGCTCCTTCCAATGTAGTATTCCTCGCAAACCGGGTCGGTCAGCAGCTCCCGTGCAACGCGTTGGGCAGATTCCTTATCGAAATCAGCCTCGATTAAGAACACCTTTGCGGACTGAACCGCCTCGACCGAATGAATCGCCAGCTCCCTGATGTCCTCCAGCACGCCGTTGCCGTGGACGTCGCTGGTGCCGGGCCTGTTGAACACTTCGAATCGCCACTGCTTCACTATACAAGTTCCCTCTTTCTTATTTTTTCCTCGATGAGTTTTGCGCGCCGGTCCCTGGCTTTGCCGAGCAGTTTCTCGAGCTTTGCGCTATCACCGGCCTTGATTGCCTTTTTGAATTCGTCGAGCTCTTTTTTGAGTCTGTCGATGTCTTTGGCGCAGTTACCTGCGTTGGCCAGGAGTATATCGCCCCATATATCCGCCGGTCCGCTTGCAACGCGCGAAGTATCCATAAAGCCCTTGCCGGCAAATTTCAGCTCTTTCGCGCCGCTGGAGTTGACCAGTGCCGCCGCCGTGATATGCGGCAGGTGACTGACATCGGCGAATACCTTGTCATGCTCAACCGGGCTCATCATTCTCACACGACAGCCCATCCGCGACCAGAATTCCTTGAGTATTTTGACCGCTTGTCGATTTGTACTTTTTGTCGCCGTTAATATGCAGTCCGCCTGCTCGAACAAATCGTCCCTGCTAAACTCCACTCCCCTTTGCTCCGAGCCGGCTATAGGATGTGAGCCGACATAATACACGTGCTTCGGCAGTTGCTTGGCTGCCCAGCGGTGAGGCAGTACTTTCGTGGACCCGACGTCGGTTACAATAGCGCCGGCTTTAAGGTGCGTGCTGATTTCGGCGAAAATCTTCTCAAGGGTATATATCGGCGTAGCTAAGATAACGATGTCCGAGTTGGCTACGCTGCTGCCCAAATCATCCACAATATCAATGGCGACCAAAAGCCCTCTGGCCTTTCTCCGGGTGCCGGCACGGTGAGAAAAACCAACCACCTTGACAGGGCCGCCGGACCTTTGTGCCGTCAGGGCAACTGAACCGCCCAGCAGACCCAGACCAATTACACTTATTTGTCTTAACTCCTTCACTGTAAATACCTTAGGAAAAGAAAGCACAAGGAAAAGTATGCTAAAAATTATCCTAATAGCCCGCCGGTGTCAATTTTTTTCTTTTACATGACCGGGCAAAATGCTATCATTTTGATTTTGAATGACGCGCCAAAGGATTCGGCAAATGGCTATGCCATCCCATAGGGACAGCATAATGATATCCCGCCTGCGTATGTGGGCTGGATTTTTTTGTGGGTTGAGCTAAACATAGTTGATAACCGCTGACGATTTAACAGGCGGTAAAGGTATTTATGGCTGAGGGACCTAAGGCAAAGAACGGTACGCCTAACGGCGACTACCTCGCATTCGAGGACAATGTTGCAGGTATCGACCGCCAGATTGCCGAGCTGCAGCGGCTTAGCTCAATCAAGGGTATAGACTACTGTGCCGAAGTGCGCCAGCTCGAGCGCGAAAAGGTTGCCGAGTTGAGAAAGGTCTATAGCAATCTGTCCGCCTGGCAGACGGTCCAGGTGGCACGGCACCCCAAAAGACCGCTGCTCGAAGATTACATAAACCTGATGGTGCAGGACTTTCGCGAGCTGCACGGCGACAGGCGATTCGGAGACGACAAGGCCATCTGTGTCGGCCTGGGAAGAATCAAAAGAGAAAAGGTTATGATTGTCGGTCAGAACAAAGGCCGAAGCACCAAAGAAAAAATCGCGTGTAATTTCGGATGCCCCAATCCTGAAGGATACCGCAAGGCCATCCTGAAAATGAAGTTCGCCGGGAAGTTCGCCCTGCCTGTCATTACCTTCATTGATACACCCGGTGCTTACCCCGGCGTCGGGGCTGAAGAGCGCGGTCAGGCACAGGCCATAGCCGAGAATCTTTTCGAGATGTCGCGCCTTCGAGTGCCTATTGTCAATATCTGTATTGGTGAAGGCGGCTCCGGCGGGGCACTTGCCATCGGTGTGGGCGACAGGATGGCAATGCTCGAATTCGCGTACTTTTCGGTTATTTCACCCGAAGGCTGTGCCGCCATCCTCTGGCGCGACGGCTCACAGGCCCCCGAAGCCGCCGAAGCGCTGAAACTTACCAGCAAAGACCTGCTCAAACTCAAGCTAATTGATGCAGTCATCCCTGAGCCGGTCGGCGGGGCGCATCGCAATATCCACGACACGGTGTACAGCGTCGAGGACTATATAGTGCGGACGCTTCGCGAGCTGCGACGCTTCAAAATCGATACGCTGCTCGAAAAACGCTACGAAAGACTCCGCTCAATGGGTTCGGATACCGCCTCGATAATCTCCAGAAAGACCAAAGCCGCCCAGGGAAGAATAAAAGAGGCCGTCACTGCAATACCCGAAAAACCCCAGCCCGCAAAGGTCTAAGCCTGCCGCCCTCTGCCTGTAAAAATATACCGCAGTAATAGTTTCTCTCCGTTTTTTAGTTTTGGATGACTACTCTTTCAGACCTTCTCAGCTTGAAATTG